>DATJKB010000730.1:0-6771 GCA_035491875.1 Pyrinomonadaceae bacterium
GGCGAGTCCGCTCCAAGCGCGTGTTATGCGGCGCTGTAGGCTACTTCAAAACATCTACAGGAAGCTGGTCGGGACGAAAAATCAAATAGTGCTCGACCGGGTCCATTCGTAAAGCGGCGTTGGCGGCTTCCCAATCATAACTGAACGGCACGACAATCCGTCCTTTCCGCTTGAAGTTTTCGACGGGCACGCTGAAAAGAATAGAATCACCGTTGTTAAGATAAATTGCATCAACAACGTGAAAGTCTCCAGTCAAAATCAATGATGCTTCGCTTGGATACTTCGTTAGATAATATAGCCGTACTGTGGTCCCACTCTTTATCGATCCGATTCTGACATCGGGCAAACGCTGCATTCGCCCGTCTTTCAATCCAATGGTCGGTGGTATTTCCTGCGGGTAACTTTGTGGAACAGTCAAACTGATTACACAGCCAGAATTGTTGTTAAGTCGAAGCAAGACACCCTTTACATTTTTGCGCCCATTCCAAGCCTGGACATCAGTGGCTTCATAGGAAATAAAGAGATGCGGTTTCGTTTTATCGAGTACCTCGCATCCGGCTAGTGACTGACTTGGCTTCTGTGCGAGCGATTGTTGCTGAAGTAGCGAGTGCGCAAGCATGAGCACGACTATGACCACCATACGAGTATTCATCATAATACTAAGCCGCATAACGCTGCGCTTGAGCGGCTCGCCCACGCAACTAACGATAAAGGCTACTCACCGGCGAGTCCGCTCCAAGCGCGTGTTAGATTGCGGCTACGGCAAAAAAAGGGATACAAACTCAATCGGGAGGCGGTCTACAGAGCGTATAGGCAAGGAATATCCAGTATGCTCCCCAAAGAACAAAAGCGATCACCGCCAGGAATCTGACTCTCTTCCAATTTGAACCACAAAGAAAGAAAACTAGCATTACAAAAAGCACTAGTAGAGTCAGCGGAAATGCCATACCGAAAATCATGAAACGTAAAAGACCGAGCGTGCTCCAAAAAGCCGTCTCCGAAAGGTTGAGCTGGGAAGCACCTGTGGTGGTGCAAGATCCATAGTAGAGAATGATAAAACCAATCAGAAGCGCTAAAAGCTGAATCGCAAGCCCAGTCCAAAGAAGCCAACGACGATGGACGGATCTTGCCATAGGAGCAACTTGCAACGGAAACACGAGCAATCTAACGTTGCGCTTGAGCGGCTCGCCCACGCAACTTAACAAAGAAGCCCGTTCACGGCGAGTCCGCTCCAAGCGCGTGTTAGATGCCGTCGGCTGTAACTGGGGCCGCCAATAATTCTGCGAGCTCGCGCTTAGAAATTCCTTTCACTTTATTCAACTGCCATTCGGGATTTCTGATAAATGAAGCATACCAAGCGGCCCCTCTTCCGTCCCGATTGAGATAGACCATCAAGCTTCCTCGGTCAGACCTACTACTGACGAACGAATACCAAACAAAAGCACCTGACGAACAAATCTGGGCCAACGATCGATTCGACGAAGACAAAATGTGTAAGGCACTAGATTCGCATGCCTCATAGCGTAACGAAGCAGAGCAATGCTTTTGAAAATACGACTGGCTGACGACTCGACCCGGCTCAAACGGAGGAAGCATTAGCTTAGCCCTCCAACCAAGCTCGTCGTTATCAATTCGGTTGCTATCGAATTCTAGCCACTTATGATCAAACCAATTATCAATCAGCACGACATAGACTTCAGCAGATTTATGGATGTGTAGAGTACGGTGGAGAATCTGCTCAACAATGGTGACGAAGGCACCGTCGACATTCTCTTTTGGCTTTAACGTAATCATATATTTGACCAGGCATCTAACGCTGCGCTTCAGCTGCGGCGCGCGATCAGCATCCAAGCTGACTGAAAAAAGATTACTTGGGAAGTACGCTATCGCGCCGTCAGTTGCAAGCGCTTGTTATGCGTCGGGTGTTCGCCGAGATCTACGCTGCCAATCATGGATTCCACGCCGGACAATTAGGAAGATCAAAATGTTGACGGAGGAATCTGATCTCATCTTCGGGAATTTTTGTGTTCCTGCGCGGCATGTTGCCAACCCAAAGTACGACGAACGTAGAGTCACAATAACGAGTTGTGCCTTCACAACACAATGCATACCCGCTTTCTGGAATCTCCACGGGCTTCTCGATAGGCTTGCCACTTGCATTTTGATGTGGTGAGCGTCTCAATGTTGGAAACCAAGTCCTTTCCCAGCTTGGAACCCACTGGTCGCTTGTACAGAACGTGCCGTTAGGTTTGAAATCAACGCGGGCGAGACCGTCCTTTATCAGCGGCTGGCCGCCGGGACAATTGAATCGAATGGCAAGAAAGCCTTCATAGTTATCTGGCACTACGTATTTCCACCTCACTTCACCGGGCTCCGTGCATGCAAAGCTTAGCGCCGGTAGAACGCACGTCAGTACCAACCGAATAACTCTACCTACCAAAGACTTCTTATGAAATATAGGACGCATAACGCTGCGCTTGAGCGGCTCGCCCACGCAACTATGAATAAAGGCTACTCACCGGCGCGTCCGCTCCAAGCGCTTGTTGGATTTCCCATGTAGATTAATCAGGTTCGGTCGCATTAATTACCCAGGGTATTCGTGTCGCGAATTCAAATTGGGTTACTGGGAAACCTGTGAACCCTTCTGGGACAAGGGCCGTTTGTGCAGTGAGACCCCATTCGAAATGTTTTCCGATCATTTCGAAATCATATGTGCCGTGACCATTCATCTTTACCATCACGTCACGTCCGCTCTCAATAGTGCCGATGAAGTGAAAGAACCCTCCGTAATGATGGAGCCCGGTCTCGTCGCGATGCGTATGCCAGATCTCTGATTCTTTGTGGATGTCGATACCAAGTTGGTTAAAGATAGCCAGCGCAGCCGATGGATAGGCGCGGTCTCGAGCGGCCGTAAAGTTAAGACAGTCGGCGCATCCGCAAGATTCGGGCGAACCAGTCGGCAAACGGGAAAACGCGGTGCGTGTGCCTTCAGGGTCGCACCGGATTGTCCATCTGCCGAGTTCCGCGGTTTCCATGTTTGGATACAAGAAGAAATACAACGCTGCGCTTGAGCGGCTCGCCCACGCAACTAGGAATAAAGGCACTCACGGCGAGTCCGCTCCAAGCGCCTGTTAGGCTGCCGCGGGCTCAAGTACGATTCCTAACCTAGCAAACTGCTTGACTGCATTCGAGTGCCAGAGCCTCGCTATCTCGCCGGCGTGATCGAGATCATCTGTCAGCATCTGCTTAACATCGACCTGTTGACTCGCGGCTGCAACCCACTCTGATTGTCCGGGAAGATATTCCAGCAGAGTTAGAAGTGAAGAGAGCGCCTTGCAGGATCGGCCATATTCTCCTGATGGGCCTGTAGCAACATGGCGTTCAACAGATGACATACCTTCAGGTACGGCAACCGGGCAACGAGCTTCAATCCTTGTATGCGCGTGTTCGACGAACGCCTTGTCCAAAAAGAAAGTCGTTACTGCAAGTTGCGGAGCCACCCAACTGCCTTTATCAAATGCGCGCCAAAGGTCGTCGGCGGGAAAACTGTCACGATCGTCAGCCAACAGCATGGCGATAGCGCTAATCAAATGTCCGCGCCAATCCGCGTACTGAAACCTTCGTCGAATATACTCACGTTGGTTAGCGGACGAACGCATATTGTCGCGAATGTGCGTCAGTACAACTTGAACTTCCTTGCAGTCCAAATGTAAAAGTATTAAGTGCTCTGGTAGTGACATCACATATTTTTTGGGGCAGCCTAACGATGCGCTTGAGCGGCTCGCCCACGCTACTACGAATAAAGGCTACTCACCGGCGAGTCCGCTCCAAGCGTTCGTTATGCGGCGGTGTTTACTCACGTAACGCACATCGCTCAATCGATCTTTCAACTGCTCAGACACAATAAGAACCGAATTAAGCCGGCGTCACAAAAGCTGCAACAGTGTGATCTTCCGCCTCAGGACACCATCTGTGATGAAACAATTCAGCATCGCTCTGGCGTTTGAAGACCGCTTTCACATACCAGCCCTTAACGGTTTTGTAAGCAATCTTGCGCACCACCAAGTATTTGGGCACGTTGTCTTCAATCCACCTAAACACCGGCTCAGCATCTTCAATCAAAACATCGACTCTATAGACAGCCATTAACCTGCGACCTCATTTGTGAGCAGCATAACGCGGCGCTTGACCGGCTCGCCTACGCAACTACCGATAAGGACTACTCACCGGTGAGTCCGCTCCAAGCTCGTGTTCGGCGGCGGTTCGATTCGACGACTACGCAAACTTTACGATTCTGCCCAAGCATAAACAATTCCACCGACAAAACCGATTCCCATGGCAAAGAGTGCTGACGAAGGAGGATGGCCCACAATCCAGTACACTCCGCCTGCAGCTAATCCGGCCAGCCCGCCGAGTGCTGCTACCTTGAATTCATCTTCCTTGAATTTCACTGCGAGTAGGCTAACTATTGCGAAGAAAGATGCGCCGGCCAGGATTGCCGCCACCAAGCGAATTAGAGAGAACTCATAAAACCAAATGTTCAGTGCGCCGGAGAAGCTACCGACGAGTGCTCCTATTAGAAGCCGCTTCCACCATGAGGGGTGATCTGTTCGACTTCGGTTCTTGTTGAGTTCAGTTGCTTGCATAAAGCAATCAAGAGAGGCAGATTACGCTTTCGCCAATTGCGATTCCGCCGAACGCTGCGCTTCAGCGGCGAGCCCAGGCACTAGACCAAGAATCCCGCTTACGGCGAGTCCGCTGTAAGCGCTTTGTTCGGCGGCGCCTTTGCCTTTTCTGTCGCCCGCGCGCTAACAGCACAGGTGCGAATACACTCGACGCAATCAACACCCTAGTGAAAGCGTGCTTCATTCGATCATGGTCATTCCTCCTGCAGGAATCTCAATTTGTTTTGCCACATGATAAGAAGACGGAAGAGGCTAGAGCCGCGGAGCGATCCGAGCGATCCGCCCGTCCGCCGTATAGAAAACCCCGATGACCATATTCGTTTCTCCGTGACGCAGCCGATAATAACACTCGCGCTCAGCCACAGCCCCGAACAATTCGATCTTTCTCCGGTTCACGTCGTCGCAGGCGATGTACTCAACTGTAAGCGGGAGTAGTTCAGCGAGGAAGCCGCGCACTCGCGGGTAGTCGATGCGGCGCCAGCCCGGCACCAGGGGAACCGCCGTTGAGTCTCCGTTAAGCAACATCGCCAGGTTTCGCGTGCGCTCTGGCGTGGCATCGCGATCATCGCGCAAAGCCGAAGGTGGTTGAACAGTCGGATCCGCGAGTTGGAGAAGCGTCCCGGCGAGTGACCAGGGATTACCCTGGTGCTGGTTGGTAAGCACAGCGAGAGCAAGGCCGCGCTCTGGCAAAGCAACGAGGTCCGACGAATATCCGACGGAGTAGGTCCCGGTATGGCGGAGGAGTGGTTCGCCGCGTAAGTCGTCAAGCGAGATGCCGAAGCCATAGGGAAAGGTGGTGCCGTCATTCAACCTCGTTGGCGCCAACATCGCAGCGTGAAGCGACGCGTTGATGAGTTGCGACGAATTGAGTTCCGCGCTCCAGCGCGCGAGGTCGTGCGCCGTCGAGATCATACCCGTGTCGCCAAACTGGGTATACGAGCTGCTGCTGTAGAATCCCGCCCGCAGCGTGCCGCCGTTATCGATCGTGTACCCACGCGCCAGCGCCGGAATGATCTCCGCCGCATCGAAGAACCGCGTGTCGTGCATTCCAAGCGACTCGAACACGTTCGTGTGCATCCATAAGGGAAAAGGAGTAGCCGCGACTCGTGCGATGAGCATGCTCAGGAGGAGATACCCCGTGTTCGAATAGGCAAATTGCTCGCCAGGCGAGAAGTTCAAAGGAGCAGCCGCCAGACGCGAGATCAGTTCAGCTTCGGTTATGCTTTGCGTCTTGTCGAGTTCGATCTGGGGATAGACAGGGTCATCGTGTCTGCTGTCGCGGATTCCCGATGTGTGCGTGAGCAGGTGGCGCACCGTTATGCCTTTCCAGGCGGCACCGGATTCCGGGAAGAACCGTGAGATGGGATCATCCAGTGACAGCTTGGCCTGCTGAACCAGCACGAGCGTGCCGAAGGCGGTGATCTGCTTGCTAATTGAGCCGATCCCGAAGCGCATACTCAGCGTCGCTGGCAGGCAGTTCGCCAAATCACCCCACCCATACGCCTGTTCCTTAACCACATGACCATGGCGGACAATGGCGAGAGACACCCCCGGAGTCCGGGACCTAACCATCCAGGCGAGCACCACCCGGTCGATTGAATCGGCCCCAGTCGGCGACCCCGGTGCACCGCACCGGCTCGGCGCGTAGGTGGATTCGGGTGCAGACGTGCGCTGCTGCGCAAACGCGGGCGCGGCCAGAGTGAGTGTCGACAGGAGCGCGATGATCGCGCAGAACCTGCGAGACTCCGTGTTTGAATTGAGGATCGCCATGCGAGACAGCTCCGCGCGCCACCGAACGCTGCGCTTAAGCGGCGCGCGAACTCACTCAACTTTCACTCATACATCTTAAGTTAACTAAGACTCAACCGCGTCCGCTTCAAGCGCTTGTTCTGCGGCGGCTAGTTAACGACGATATCATTTTCAAAACGTCGTCTTAAACTCTGTTCTTGATAAGGCGAATCTTGAAACCATACGCCTGAAACACGATATCCGCTTGAAACATCGCCGACCAAAACCAGTCGATGATACAGAGTTCCGCGATCACCCCTACCAATATAGAAAAGCTCAATCGTTGCACCTTGGGTCA
>DATJKB010000731.1:0-3709 GCA_035491875.1 Pyrinomonadaceae bacterium
CCGCGCGATCAATACGATGAAGAAGAGCGATCGCCTCTACGTTAAGTTGTTTCGCATCACTCCCGGGGCGGTGATTGGAACAAGCGAACTGCCAAGTTTGCCTCCTTCGGTTGTTGCCACACTGAATAGCGATCGAACATCCGGTGGTTACACTCCGACGGTCCTTTCTCCGATTTATGAAAAGGAACTGCCGCCGGCTGATTTTGTGATCTCGGGTCAGCAGCTTATTGCGATCGAGATAGTGCGATAACTTAAGCCGCAGATCGACACAAATAAACGCAGATCAGAATAATTAAGCTTTTCTGATCTGCGTCTTTCTGTGTAAACCTGCGGCTGTTTTTTCTTCTATTTCGTCACTGCTGCAAGATCGCTGATTCTTTGGCGGAACGCACGCGCAAGGTCATCAACGTCACTTGGTGAATAATTCGCCGCTCTGAACGCGTCCTTAATCTGTTCATCACTCAGCCGGCCCAGTAAATTGCTCAGCCAACGAGCGTCAGCAACTGTAATATTCTCGAAAACCTGCTTCATCTTGCCGCCGTAACTGAAATCAATAACATTCCCGCTGACCTTATCTATGAACTTGGCTTTTACGTAGTCTTCGGGTTTGTTTCGGCTACGCGAGATGATGCCGCCTGTCTTCCCAAAAGTTGCTCCCAAATCGCTGATGATGTAACGGAGATCACCGGTCGTGGTTCCACGCGTGGCGAGAATCTCGTTGTTGTCATCTTTCATATCCCAGTTATTAATCATCACCATCAGGATCTTCAGACCCTGAAACTCCGGTTTCCCTTTGAAAGGATTGTCTTCCCACAGCCAATTACCCGCGCGATCGACAGTCTTTGGTCGTGCTTCAAGACGGACGTTCTCAAATGTTCCCTTTCCGACAATTGTTAGGCGAGGGACTAAGTGGGCGATTTCGGTCTCGTAACCCAGAGCCCATAACAACCTATTCGCAGAGGTATCCGGTTGAGCTTCTTTGCTGAGCTTCGCGATCCATATGTTTCCCGCACCGTCGCTAACACGGTATTTGGTTGACCATCCACCAGTTTTCTCTTCGATGAACGTGACTTTACTGAGGTCCGGCTTCATTGCTTCGCCACCTGCCCCCACCAGGAGATTTCGCGATGACAGATCGACCGGATCCCGCCACATCACCGGTGTGCCCTGCGGAACCTTCGGCTTTTTCTTCTTCTCGTCCTGTGCTGTTGCAGTTGCAGAAATGACCAATAAGAGAAGTAGTGAGCAGTAAAGCAAAGCTGAGGATTTTAGACGCAACATATCGCTCCTATTCTTGTTCGTAAATTTCTCTACAAAGGGTTTGGTTTGTTGAGTTCCAAATAGTAAACGCGAAAAAGTCCAACGTCTAGGGTCAAGACGTTGGACCTTTTTACATTTTCGAATACGCAATTTTAGATCACGGATTCGGCGGTGTTGCTCCTTGCGGACATACCCACAAGTCGACAAGCAGTTCATCTTTTGCGGGCCCGACGAGCGTCACTATTCGACGTGCATCAATACCTCGAGAGTTAACAAGGTATTCGACGATTCTCGTGGTGTGTCGTTGAACGTCGCTCGATCTACTTGAACGACCGGGAGATACGACGACGTAAGCTGTCGAAGTGGGATCGGTTTGTAACTCGATTCCAAAGTTATCCAAACGAGCCTTCTCATCGTTCCGAGAGATGTCGGGGAACTCGTCGAACTTGCGACACCTCACTTCAGGAATCGGTATCTGGACGGCGCAGCTGTCGGAACAATCGAGTGGATATCCACCCATCGACAGTGTCGCTCTGACAGTTTGACCAGCGAGACCAGTTGTATCGACCTTAATCGTCGGCGTGCCCTGACCTTCAATGATCGTACCTGCCGAAACGGTCCAGTTGTAAATTGCTGTACCAACGTTAGTGCCGCCAGTGACATTCGAAGTGAACGTCAACGGTCGATCAATTGCCACGTATGGCGGACAACTGACCTGAACGCTTGGGCAGACGGGCTTGGGCGGGGGACAGGGATTGACGAGAACATTGGTTGAAGCGAATGCCTCGCACTCTTCTTCGTTGCCGCCAGTTTCGATCTGGAGAGAGGTTTTGTAGTAACCGGATGTCACGCTAGATAGATCCCAGACTACTGATGGCCCATCGCCCACTATGCGACCGCCGTTGGTGGTCCAATGATAGCGAATCGGAAAACCACCAGGCGAAATGGCGCGCGCATTCAATCGAACGCGTGGGCCATTGCCTTCGGTGCAACCCATAACAACCGAAGTGTCCGAGGTTAAGCTAAGACTCGGCGATGATTTGATAAAGTTTTCTCGATCTCCAACCCGGCGTAGTTGAGCTGAAGCCTCACCAGGAACCAGACAAACTGCTGCCAGGGCGAATGGCAGCAAGTATCCAAGTAGGCGACGTTGGTTTCTAAACATTTCCCATTCCTCGCTTACGGCGCAGTTCGGCCGTCATATCTGGCCGATAAAGCCCGACTGTTCGTTTTAGGAAAAGCAGGTGATAAACAGAAACAGAGAATCGGGGCGTCTTTCCACAACGACACCTGGTGATTTCGGATTTCGGAATGCGGCTCCGTATCAAGTGAGAAGGATCCCAAATGCAATTCCGAAATCCGAAATCCGAGATCAGATCAGTCGCGTTTGACTCTGTTGGGTCGTTGGCGTTACATAGGCGTGCTTCAAAGGCACCTTGGGAAAACCGGATCAACAAGAGATGAGACTACTGATAGCGATTTGCAGTGTATTGCTGCTGTTTTCGGGCTGCAAGCGCAGTGCTCAAACAACAACTGCGCCCATACCGGGCGCCTCTTCGAGTTCGTCGTCGCGCGTTGGCGAAGCACACGCTCTTCTCGAGAAGGGCAAACAACTCTATCGGGAGGACAAGGACGACGCCGCAGCTGAAGCGTTCAAACAGGCGGTTGATTTGGATCCGGATCTGGCCGAGGCGCACTTCCATCTAGGATTGAGCTATGAGGCCTTGAATAAAGCAGAAGACGCGGAAGCTGAATACAAGAAGGCCGTTGAGACTTACAAGAAATACCTGAGCACGAACGCCGACGATGCTGAGGCTCATTACAACCTGGGCCAGACGTACGCGAACCTGCATCAGTATAGCGAGGCAATCAGAGAGTATCGGCAGGCGGTAAGATTGAAAGACAACGATGCCGATATTTATTACGATCTGGGAGTGGCTCTAACGAAGCTGGCGCAGTATAGCGAAGCGGCATCGGCGTTCTCGAAATCGCTCGAGATAGATCCGAACAATTACCGTGCGGAAGATGCACTTGCGGAAGCGCAAGAGGGGGCGAAGCGGATTAGAGTCGGCAAGAAGCATCAAGAAGATCTTCTTAAGAAAGAAAAGGAAAAGGAATTAAAGAAGGCAGGAACAGGGTTGCCGGACGCTGGCGCAGCGAAACCCAGTCCAACAAAGAAGCCTTAACAAGAGTTTCGAGTTTCAAGTTTCGAGTTTCACGTCTCGAGTCAAGTGAACTTACTCTCAAAATTCAGAACTTGAAACTCGAAACTCGAAAGTAAAGATTATGGCTACATACACACCACCACCATATTTTCCGCAGAGTTCACTGGCTCCGGCAGACAAGAATCGCTATCGGAAATTCAAACTAATCGTTGCACTGGTAGTGATCGGACTAATACTTTTGCTCGGGGGATTAGGATACGGAATCTGGAAGCTTGTGACCTAAA
>DATJKB010000732.1:0-2872 GCA_035491875.1 Pyrinomonadaceae bacterium
CGACCCAACGGCCGCCGATATAGTTCTGGTAGGTCTTAACTGCAGTGCGCGTCGCGCTGCGGTTAGTTTGTTTTGCCGACGTCTTGGAAACAGCTTTCTTTGCCTGCGCCATAGATCCCTATTGGTACGTGAACTGAACTACTCGTGAGACCGGGCGTTCACCTTTACCGTCTCGTTGAATGCTTGCGAGGTTCAGCACAATCGGATCGCCCGCTTTGAGCGTGCTGACTACGCGTTGAAAATCGGCGAGTGAATTCAACGGTACGCGATTGATTCGCGTAATCACTTCACCTTCAGTCAACGCTGGTTGTCCGGTCGCAGGATTTCGAACTTCAGCGACGAGCCCGTTCGGATCGATCTCCTTTATGAAAAGACCCTTGATGCCGGTCAGATGCTTGTCGTTTGCGAGCTGCGGGGTCAGTTCGGCAAGCGTGATACCAAGATGGAGGCCATTGCCTTTTGGTGTCGCTTCTTTTGGTGCTGCTTTTGGCGAATCGTCGGTAATCCCCGTTGAAGACAGCTTCGGCCGTTCACCAAGCACGACGTCGACCGTGTGTTTCTCGAGTTTGCCATCGACGTCACGCAGGAACACGAATGTTGTGCTCTGGCCGACACCGCTGCTCGCGACCCTTTGAATCAGATCCTGCGCATTTGCTACCGAGGTGCCCTGAAATTCAATGATGATGTCGTTAGGCTGAATGCCGACCTTCGCAGCCGGAGTAGCTTCGCCATTTTCCGTTGGTGTGACGGACGTGACGATTGCGCCCTTGGCGGCCGCCATGCCGTACACCTTCGCGAATTCATCGTGGACTGAATCAAGAGTCACGCCGAGATAGCCGCGCTTAACCCTACCGAAGGAGATAAGCTGTTTGTAGACGAAGTTGGTCTCGTTCGCCGGCAGTGCAAACCCGATCCCGTTGTAATCACCGGTTGACGTCGCGATTTGCGAATTCATCCCGATCACTTCACCGCGCATGTTTACGAGTGGTCCACCACTGTTACCGCGGTTGATCGCCGCGTCAGTTTGCAGAAAGCGTTGGAAGTTAGTGAAGAACGGACTCTCACGTTCCTTCTTCGAAATGATGCCGGCAGTTACGGTTTGGTCCAATCCGAATGGGGAGCCCATTGCGAGCACCCAGTCACCAACCTGGGCTGCGTTCGAATCTCCGAGCGTTACAGTTGGAAGATTTCCAGAAGGATCGATCTTGATTACCGCGACGTCTGTTTCTGAGTCGATACCGATCACACGACCACGATACTTTTCACCTGACTGAAGACCGACAATGATTCGGGTCGCGTCTTCGATCACGTGTTCGTTAGTAAGAATGTATCCCTTGGAGTCGACGATAAAACCACTTCCAACACCCCGAGTCGGTCGGCGTTGTTGGCGGCGAAACATATCCAACAGCGGATTGTTGTTTGAATCTTCCTTGTCCTGGTTGTCGCGGTCGCCCATATCAGTGGAGGCCTGCAAGGTTTCAATGTTTACGACCGCGGGTTCCACCCGGCGCGCAATCTCAGCAAAGGATGCAGAGAGCGCTTCGGGAGCACGCGCGATTTGAAGATCGTTCTGGGCGACAGTTGGGCGTCCGGAGAGCATTGCACCAATACCAATGCCTGCAACCAGGCAAGCGACGCCGAGTGCCGCGATCCAGATTCGGAGTTTGCGCAAAATTGCGCGTTCCGGGCCGGAAGAGTTGTCGTTAGAGAGGTCAAACATGATTCACCACCTTCGAAATATCGGCCAGGGGCATTTAAGCTCCATACGCTAGTGAGTTGGCACGATGGGCGGTGACAATCAGCAGCGCCTGAAAGGGATAGAGTATAGGCTAAAGGGACGTTAGGGGCAAAAAACAGGCAGCAGCAGGACAGGAAACAGGAGCAGTTGGCAGGAAATCATTGGTCAGTTGTCATTTGACAGTTATCAATTGTCAATTGGAGCCATTGACGAACTAGGAACCACCGACTTCGCTATGACAGAGCGCCGAGTTGCGGCTTGGCGAGAGACCACCGACTTCAGTCGCGTGGAGTTTCAATTTCAGCCTTCGTTTGTAATGGCTTAGGCTAAGATTGAGACTCCCGCCGCTGAAGCGGGTGGTATCTTACGAACTCATCGAATGGCTCTGGTTAGGCTGAAGCTGAAACTCCACGCCGCTAAAGCGGGTGGTATCTTCGCTTTTGACACAGGCTCATAAAGTCGGTGGTATTAAATGTGACGTCAGGCCCCTCTGGAAAGAAGCCGATGAGATGAAGCGCACCACGATTCTCACATTCTTTGCCTCGACTCTTTTTCTGGTTGTTCCTTTCGGGTCGTCGATTGGTAATTCGCCTCCACTGCGCGCCGAACAGAGGAAATGTCCGACCGTTGAAGTGAAAGGTCCCAGCAAGAGCAAGGCTTTCAGAAACATTTCTTATCGCGCAGAGGTTAAGAACTTTTCAGGTGCGACGCCTCCCGTTTTCAAGTGGTCTCTCGTTGGCGGCGTCTTAATTCAGGGCCAAGGCTCGGACGTGATTACAGTTGAGCCACGTGCACGCGAGATCAGGGCTACTTTAATGATTGAAAACTTTCCGGTGGGGTGTGACTCAAACAGCGACGCGGTAATTACCAGACTAACAGACATTCCAAGAATCCATCTGCCGCCATTGATCCGTTCAATCAAGGCCTTACCAGCATCAATCATCCGGCCGTGTTCGGCTGGAGCAAAGTCTGACACTTGTACGCCGAGCGGCAGCGAAGTTCAGCTCAGTGTGGACGTAGCATACCCACTTGATCTCGAGTTGCTCTTTACTTGGTATGTAACGGTTGGCCGGTTGAAGGGTGAGGGCCAAACAGTCACTTGGGATCTGTCGGGCGTCGCAAGTGGAACGTACA
>DATJKB010000733.1:0-6365 GCA_035491875.1 Pyrinomonadaceae bacterium
ACGTTTTTGGGCGTTGGTCTTACTGGGAGCGCGGACGTCCCCGTCCGCAAACGCGACGCAGTCGCGCAAAATCTGTTCGCTTCGCTCATTTGCGGACGAGGACGTCCGCGCTCCCAGTAAGACCAACGCCCAAAGGCCAAAGACCTGACCACGAACCATGGACCCGCTTTTCATCATCGCCATCATCTGCGGCATCGCGCTGGTGTTCCTCCTCTTTGCAGTCCGTATCGCCCTACGCTGGACGATTCGTCTGGTCGCAGCCGGTGCGCTGCTGTTGATTGTTTTAGGAGGCGCCTGGTGGTGGTTCAGTCAATCCTCAACACAACCTGAAAACAAACCGCGCCCGACAACAGGTCGTAGCGCAAATTCCAACCGGCGATAAGCGATGGCAGAGACGGATCCTGCCAATCATCTAAACGCGAGTAGCAGTCCCTCCAAACCCGACGAAGGCACTCCTGGATTGTGGCGCCGTTACCGCCAGCTGCCCCGCAATGTCGTATCGATTAGTGTTGTTAGCCTGCTCAATGATGTTTCGAGCGAGATCATTTATCCGCTGCTGCCAATCTTTCTCACCTCAACTCTGGGCGCATCGGCAAAAGCAGTTGGCATCATCGAGGGATTGGCTGAATCCGTATCAAGTCTTCTAAAACTTTTTTCCGGCTACCTCAGCGATCGTTTACAACACCGCAAATGGCTTGTCGTGGGTGGGTATAGTCTGGCAACCCTCGCTCGTCCGCTGCTCGCATTCACGAACAACTGGCATCAGGTTCTTGCGATTCGTTTGTCAGATCGAGTTGGAAAGGGAATCCGCACCGCTCCGCGCGACGCGATGATTGCCGACAACGTTGCGCCTGAAAAGCGCGGCATCGCGTTCGGATTTCAACGGGCGATGGATCACGGTGGCGCAGTGATTGGACCACTGATCGGTTATGCGGCAGTGTACCTTCTGGCGACGAATGCATCGTCGATCGCGCGCCGTGAATTCACCATCATATTCCTGCTCGCATCGATACCCGGAGTCATGGCGGTTCTGGTAGCGATTTTCTTTGTGCACGAAACGCGAGTACCTGCACCACCCTCGCAAGAGGTCCCGAAGTTATCGCTGCGAGGATTTGATAGTAATTTCAAACGGTTTCTAATTGTGCTCGGCTTATTCACACTTTCAAACTCGGCCGACAGCTTTTTAATTTTGCGCGCGCGTGAAACCGGAGTTTCAATCGTCGTCATTCCGCTGTTGTGGTCAGCTCATCATGGATCGAAGGTGCTTAGCTCATTGTGGGGCGGCGATCTTTCTGATCGACTCGGACGCAAGCGTTTGATCGTATCGGGTTGGATTCTTTACGCCGCCGTGTATGCTGGATTCGCGTTCGCGACGAGCGAGGTTTCAATTTGGGTGCTGTTTCTTATCTATGGCATCTACTTCGGCCTCGCGGAGGGCGCTGAAAAAGCGTTAGTCGCAGACCTCGTGCGACCGGATCAGCGCGGCACCGCTTACGGGCTGTATAATCTCGCCGTCGGACTCACTGTTTTCCCGGCGTCATTGCTAATGGGTACTATCTGGGACTGGAAAGGCCCGACCACTGCTTTCCTGGTCAGTGCGACTATCGGTACGTCAGCAGCTCTGTTGTTGCTCGTACTCGTGCAACGTCGAACCGACGAACCAGCAATCGAGAAATAAGAAAGGTGACTGAGATGTCGCAACATGTTCTGACCCCACACCCGGGTTTATCAACAGGCATTGGATTTTACTTAAGTGGCATGGAAGAAGTGCGCCAGCAGGTCATAGAGGCCGTCAAGAATGTTCCAGACGAGGTTGTTTGTATGCCTGCGTTTTTGGGCGCTCATTCGATTGGCGCGTTGGTTTTGCACATCGGCGAGGCTGAGTGGTTTTGGATGCAAATGGTGGTGACGGGCCACAAACTGACGGACGAAATAAAGGAGTCGGCGTTTTGGGACGTGCTGGAGGATCCCGAAACGATAGCTAAGAAGGGATACAAAACGGAGTTTTGTCTACAGGAGGCGGAAAAGATTCGCAATCAAACCCGAGACGTTCTTTTCTCTCGCAACGACGAGGATCTCGATCGTCTAATCAGCTTTGAGCGTCGCGGAAAGACGACTGAATACAGTTTGCGTTGGATACTGCATCACCTGATGGACCACGAAGCACAACACAAAGGGCAGATCCTCATGCTGAAAAGGATCATGGCGCTTAAGTAAGATGACTTTTTCAGTTCAAAGATGGGCTGGTAATGAAGTGCCAAGTCCGAAAGGAATGCGTCAGATACTCGCACATGAAGGTTACAGTGTTTTTGAATGGACTGACGCGCCGGGCACGACCTACGAACCACATGCGCACGACGACGATCAGTCGCACTGGATAATCAGCGGCGCCTTACAACTGACCGTCGCGGGCGAGACGTACATATTACAAGCAGGCGATCGCGACTTTCTTCCTGCACAAACAACTCACGCTGCATTTGTGCCAGGCGACAAACCCGTGTGGTATCTAATCGGCTCCAAGAAGTAACTCAACACAGTGGCAAACAGTCAGTACCGAAACGCGGTAGCGTCGGGTCGCCTCACTAACATTCAGAATTACGTTTAATCAAGGAGACCCGACGCTACCGCGTTTCGGTACTGACTGTTTGCCACTGAGACTAACTAATCGTAAAGTCGGATCACTCAAACTCAATGGCCACGAATTATCACGTAATCAAAACCGCAGAAGAACTACGTCGCGCAATTGAACGCATGTCGCGTGAACCCGTCGTTGGTCTCGACACTGAAACTACCGATCTTGATCCTTACACATCACGTCTCCGCCTCATTCAGCTAGCCACTCCGGAAGTCGTGTCTATTATTGACCTTGATGCATTCAGCTCGTCAGCTGACGAAGATCTTGCGCACCACCCCGATCTCGAACCGCTTCGCCGTCTACTCGAAGCACCGCGCCCAATCAAGATCGCTCACAACGCGAAATTTGATGCGAAGTTCATCAAACACAAGATTGGTGCAAGTATCGGCGGTCTGTTCGACACGCTGCTCGCGAGTCAACTTGTTGGAGCTGGCGACATCGAAGAGCGACATGGTCTGGAAACTGTAGCGTCACGTTATTTGAACGAAGCGGTCGACAAGAGTGAACGACTCAGCAACTGGAATTTTGAACTGTCAGAAGCTCAGCTCGAATATGCAGCGCGCGATGCAGCCGTATTGTTGCCGTTGCGCGAGAAGCTGATCGAGCGACTGCGAACAGAGTCGCTGGTGAAGTGCGCACAGCTGGAATTCGAATGTGTCATGACAGTGGTCGACATCGAGCTCGCCGGCTTTTACATGCACAAGGATCGCTGGCTCGAACAGTTGGCTATCGTTGAAAAGAAACGCGCCGAGCTGGCGGAGAAACTTCAGGAGGTTCTCGCCGAAGAATCGTCGCAGGGATCTCTTTTTGGTGGGCCACAACGTGACGACATCAATCTGGATTCGCATCAACAGGTGAATCAAGCCCTGACCCGACTCGGGGTTCCTGTTCCTGACTCGACGCGTAATTGGAAGTTACAACCATTGGCCGCGCAATATCCGGTCGTTGAAACACTTCTTGAATATCGCACTGTCCAAAAAGCCCTGACGAGTTATGGACAGAACATGATCGAGTTGATCAATCCTGTTACGCGGCGTCTGCATGCTGACTTCAGACAAATCGGCGCCCCCACCGGACGTTTCGCCTGCACGAATCCAAACATTCAGCAAGTACCCCATGCGGTGGAATATCGTCGTTGTTTCAGCGGTCATCCTGAAAGTCGAAAGTTGGTGATTGCTGACTATTCACAAATCGAATTACGAATTCTTGCAGAGTTCTCAGGCGACCGCGGTTTCATGCAGGCATTTAACTCGGGAGCCGATCTTCATCGCGTTACGGCTGCGCAGGTTTTCAATGTCAGTCTCGATCAGGTGTCGAAGGAGCAACGCGACTTCGCGAAGCGACTGAACTTCGGCGTCGTCTACGGCATTGGTGCACAGCGATTTGCTCTCATGACAGGACTCTCTGTACCTGAAGCTGAGAACGTTCTGCGCCGTTACTTCGGGACGTATCGTGAGTTAGACACTTATCTCCGCGAAGCAGCAAATCGGGCTGTTCAAGATAGGCAGGCGCGCACTGGCTCTGGTCGATTAGTTCGCTTTCGTTATGACGAGAACGACCGGCAACAGATTTCGATGACGCAACGAAACGGGAAGAACACGCCGATTCAAGGCACAAGCGCTGACATCCTCAAGCGTGCTTTGCGTCTGCTTCGCGATGAACTGCGCGACACCAATGCGAAGATCGTCAATATCATCCATGACGAGATCGTCGTAGAGACTGACGCAGATGAAGCGCAAGAGACTGCTGCGAAACTCGAACAAGTGATGTGTGCTGCCGGTGAAGAGTATTTGAAGACCGTGCCGGTGAAAGTTGAAACGGAGATTGCCGATGAGTGGGTGAAATAAAGGGCAGGAGCAGTAGACAGGAGCAGGAAAAAGAAATCATTGGTCAGTTATTATTTGATAGTTATCAATTATCATTTGGATCAGATTCACGTTGTGCTTCCCTTCAAGCCGGTCCTCAAAAATGAGAATTGATAACTGTCAAATGATACCTGACCAATGATTTCTTTTCTTTGGTTTCAAGGGGATGGCTCCGCTTTGCGCTTCCAGATCAGATACACCGGCAGTCCGGTCAACACTAACAGATATCCAATCCCTGACGTCGATGGCGCAAGATAGGCCAGGTCGATAATGAACAGTCCCGCCAGCACGATATAAATCAGCGGCACCAGCGGGTATCCGAACGTGCGATAGGGCCGCTCGATTTGCGGCGCCTTCTTTCGCATTACGATCACCGCACCAACCATCAGCGCGTAAAAGATCAAATCCGCGGATACGATGTATTCCAGCAACTGTGTATAGACGTTGCCAAAGGTGAATGCGCCAGTGTCTCTGTTCACCGTCACTGTCCGCGGCAGAGTCAGCAACGCTGCCAAAATTCCCTGAGCAATTAAAGCAACAGCAGGGACGTGTCGCGAGTTCACAGTTCCGACGCGCTTGAAGAACAATCCATCATTCGCCATTGCGTAGTACACGCGCGCGCCCGCGAGAATCAACCCGTTGTTGCAGCCAAACGTCGAGATCATGATCGCCAAGGCCATGATGATCGTTCCCGTTGGACCAAAGATGGCTTGCATGGTTGCTGTGGCGACGCGGTTTTGCGGAGCGTTTTGGATACCAGCGAGTGGAAGCGTTACAACGTAAGCGAGATTTGCGAGCAGATAGAGCGCGACGACCAGGGCGCAACCTAGTAACAAAGCTCGCGGCAAATTCCGACCAGGATCGCGCACTTCTCCGCCAATGAACGTAACGTTGTTCCAGGCTGATTGTGCGAAAAGAGGACCGACCATCGCCCGACCCAGCAACATCAACAAAGCAAAGCCGGCGAGAAACCCCGTCGTCCCTTCAACTCCAACTTGCGTTGAGGCGGTCCAGCCGTTGGCCCATGGATTCCACCACGACGACGTGTACGCAGCACTTTGCGTGTTCCAACCGAGTGTTAAGCCAACGATGATCAGGCCTAACAAAGCGGCCGTCTTTGTAAACGTGAATGTGTTTTGAATTATCTTGCCGAGCTTCAGACCACGCGTGTTGGTAAACGTGAGGAGAAGAATCATTCCGACGGCTACTAGTTGCTGTGTCGAGAATCCGAACGCATATCCGTTGAATGAAACTCCAGCTGTGCGAAACGGTTTTAAGATGATCAATGGTTCGATCAGAAAACGTTCGGCTGAGATCCACGGAATCAGGACGCCAGTGAAGTTTGCAAAGGCCACGGCAACCGCCGCTATCGTTCCGGTTTGGATAACGATGAATAAAGCCCAGCCAAACAAAAAGCCAATCGATGGACCATAAGCTTCGCGCAGAAAAACGTACTGACCTCCGGCGTGTGGCCACATCGCCGCCAGCTCCGCACAACACAACGCACCGGTAATGGTCAGCACACCCGCTAAGCCCCAGGCCACTAACAACCATCCGGGCGCGCCGACAAGTCTTGATGATTCGGCTGAAACGATGAAGATGCCCGACCCGATCATTGAGCCGACCACGATCATCGTGGCGTCGAGCAGTCCGAGACCGCGGACCAGTTTCACTGAGGACGATGAGGAGGGTTCGTCGGGCATTTAACCAGTGGGTATAGTCGGCAGCATTCCATGTGTCAAGAGGAAAACACCCTTGGAGTCCGGAGGCCCTATACTGGGAGCGCGGACGTCCTCGTCCGCAATGAGCGAAGCGAACACAGCTTGTGCGACTTACGTCGCGTTTGCGGACGAGGACGTCCGCGC
>DATJKB010000734.1:0-6271 GCA_035491875.1 Pyrinomonadaceae bacterium
ACTCATCGATACCGCAAACAGCGCAAATGATGTCAACAAGATCAAATCGATCCGATCGGTCCAATCCGGAAGCGGTCCGAACGGTGTTGAAATTGAGTTGACCAGCAATCGCGAGTTTTTGCCGCAGGGTGAAATGCTAACCCTTCGCATCGGCTCGCAGGAATTCAACCTTAGCCGCTATCCAGGCACCGGCGAGACCACGAGGATAGTCTTCACTCTGACATCCGAGGAGTTTGCACAACTAACCCAGGGCGATTCAGTTTTCGTCGATTATGGAAGCGGTGCAAACAGGTGGAACTTCGGCAAGGTTGATAAGAGCCTGCTCAATCGCTAGGTTCCGGATTGAATAAGAGCCGTTAGGAACCGACAATTCTAAGGGCGGGCCGCAGATCACGCAGATAGACGCGGATCAGATTTAAGAAATAGAAATGAAGCAATTTGTTTCTAATTCTGATCCGCGTTTGGAGATCAATTCGAGAGCGAGTTCGCCTGGAAAAATGGTTTGCCCGCCCTCGAATTGAGCGTTCTGGTCAGGATTACGGAGATACTTGAGGCTCTCCGTAAATAAAATCGTCCATCATTACGACGTCGTGTTTTTTGTCGTCATTCGGTCCCGCCGCAACATCACCAGCGATGATCTGCACACTCGCAATTCGAGCGTCGCTGAAGGTGATGCCCAGGAAAGACAATCCTCCATCACCAGGTGTTGCCGGGACGAAGCTACTGAACAAAAGTTGTCCACCCGCATCGAAAAACTCCATGAGTGCACTGCTCAATTTTGATTTACCTTGCTTTAAACCCACGTGCTTACGGTACGTCGACGAGGTAGCCGGAAATCGAGGTTTGAATGAAAGCGTTCGCACTGACGATGCCAGTATCGGCCGCATCTCGACGGTTCACGAGGATTGTCACAGTCGTACCGGGCTCGGCATACATCCTCATTTGCTGGGCGCCGACGAAAATATCCTGACCGGCGACTGGCACTTGAAAGCTCATGACGATTGCATGATCCGCGTCAGTTAAGCCGTTACCACCCCTGATTAACGCACGTAGTTTTTCGCCGCGACCGATGGTTGCGTTAATCGACGCGAATTCGATTACCAGACGCTTTCCGAGGGGGACTAAGTAGCTGAATACCTCAAGGTCGTCGTTCGTAAAGGTGCCGCGACTTTCCTGAAAAATGTTCAAATCGTTTGCGTTGCGAACTTTTGGTGTGTTCGTCACATTCACGTTTGGAATGTTAGCGACGTTAACGCTTGGTGTATTTATTACGTTAACGTTTTTGACCTCTTCTACCTTGCTTTGTGCATAGCTTGCCATCGGAGCAACTGCGAGAGCCAACACGATCCCGCCGAGCATTAGAATTGTCTTACTGAACTTCTTCATTTTTTTCCTTTCGACTAATTGTTTGCCGTTGATTAATTCGCAGCATTTGATTTGCAGAAATTGTTTCGGCGTCATACTGCGGTTATCGATCGAACCCGACATCACGAATCGTTTGGTCTAACACTGCAACCGTATAACGAGCGTGACTGCGAGCCGCGTCATCTGGATAACGCGTGCTGGCCGGCGCTAAAGATCCAGCAAGTTGTAATGTTGAGGTCTTGTTTGGGTAATGAAGAGAGGAAATCGAGACGAGGAATTGGCGTTAGATTTCTATCAGCTTGCGGTGAATTTGGTAGGTAGGCTATTGCGAAACTTTGTCGAGTCGCTGGCTGCTGCTCGAAAGGATCGATTGAAGAGTGTATTGCTGCTCGTCACGCTGCGGGCTTTGAGGCAATGTCTCTACTAACTCTAAACCCCGCCTCGAGAGTGCTAACGCTTCATGATCGGCGGAACGACGAATTGCGTTCTCAGCCGCGAGCAAGAGGTATTTCACAGCACGCGCAAAGTCCTGAGACTGCTCAAAGTGCACTGCAAGTTCCGCAGCTATTTCCCCAACGCGTTCTCCGTAGATGGCCTCACCGCGTTCGCCAATCCGACCGTGAATTTGGCTCCGCCGCGTTGGTGCAACGCGCTTATAAAGAACGTCCAGGTAAAGAGCGTGAATGAATCTATACCGGGGCGTAATGGTGTGGTCAGGCAGTTCCGCTAGGTAAGCAGGGAACAGAAAGTGATGTTTTCGGGCTAAGCCATCGCAAATTTCTTCAATTCGAACCACATCCTCTTCAAGTCCAGCAGAGATCGCTATTGCCGAACAGTCCATTCCGACAACGCTAGCCCCTTCCAGAATTCGTTGCTCTGCAGGATCAAGACGCTCAATGTGCTTCTCGATCATTTGCCTGATATTCTCAGGCACTCCAGGCTCCACTTCAAACAGATCGAGTTGTAAATTCCAGCAGCCATCTTCCTCGACCAATACGCTTTCCTGGATCAAAAACTCAATAACATTGACCATGAAAAGAGGGTTGCCTTCGGTTCGTTGATGAATCAATGCGGCAAGTGCTGATGGAAATCGATTGGCGGGAAACATAATCTGAAGAAAATCGTTCACGGCTTCTTGCGACAGGTATTCAAGTGGCAGTTCCTGACAGAGCTTGTGTAAATGGAGTTCCTGCTTTACGCCCCTCAACGGATGTTCACTTACGATGACTTCCACCGGCCGATAAGTTCCAATCAGTAGTAACTTCGCAGCTTGCCGCCGTCGCGCCAGATACGACACGAGATCCAGCGTCGAGTAATCACTCCAATGCAAGTCTTCCAGAAACAACACGACCGGAGTCACTGTTGTCATCATCTCCAGCGCCTCAGCGATCTCGCGCAGCATTCGTTCACGTGTTACTCCCAGGCTTTTCTCCTGCAGTGATTCACGGCCACTTACACCGGCAATACTTGGAATTTGAACAATCCAGGTGGGCGCGTATTTTCGCAGGATCTCAACGAGTGGCGGCTTATCACCAACTTGCGAGATGGCGTCCAGAACCGGAAGGTACGCTTCGCCCGACCCGTATTGTTCGAGGCACTGACCTCGCAGCACACAGACATCGGAACCCAGCTTTTCCAGAAATGTTTCGACTAAGGTCGTTTTGCCAATGCCAGCCTCGCCCGTGATGAACATCACCTGAACATGACCCGCCAGTGCCTGGTCAAGGCACTTTCGCATTTGGGCCAAAGCTGTCTCGCGACCAAGAATTTTGGCTGGAGAGCCCGGAACGTTTGGAGAGTAAGTGGGTTGACTAGAGGTAGGCGTCGGGAAGGACGCCGCGTCGTTTGCGCTAGGCACCGGGGCGCCGTCTACAAGCGGAGCAATAAACCGATAACCGCGACGATGCGCAGTTTCAATAAACAGCGGCGACTTCGGATCATCATCCAATGCCTGACGCAACTGACGAATACAGTCCTTCAATACTGCATCGCCGACAAATGTCTCGGGCCAAACATCATCGAGAAGTTTCTGTTTGGTCACTAAGGTCCCGTTGTGATCGATGAGATATCTCAAGACAGCAAAGGCCTTGGGCCGAAGCTGAATTGCCTGGCTTCCACGCCAAAGACACTCATTCGACTCATCAAAACGAAACGGACCAAAAACGATTTGCCTGCCCCGCATCGTTACCAAAATAAGACGGCCTCATTACAACTCTCTTATGACTTGACTCAAGTCGTGGGCCTATTCTCCGCCTATGATTAATGGATGGCAACACAAAGGGTCTTTCGTCATTAAGTTTTTTCCAAAGGGTGGGCCAGACGGCGGTCGGTTTTATGGTCGAATTGAGCATGTAGAGTCAGGAGAGAGTACTCGCTTCGAATCTGAGCAAGATTTATTGATGTTTCTAAATAAGATACTGAAAAGGGTCGTTGAATTTCAGCAGGCCGATACGTTGGCTGAAGAGGTTCCCGGCAAAACCAAACCACCTGACAGCGGTATTCGGTGAACAACTTCTCCTTTAAGAAGGAGAAAACGGAAGGAGTGTAAGAATGTTGGATATGAAATGGGTTCAGGATCAAATGAACAAAGGTCAATTGAGTAGAGTAGCTCGAGCGGAGCAGGAGGCAGCAAATGCGGTTGTCCGAAAAAGATCTCTACCACGACAGCGCCAATTCATAACTGGAATTACTCTGGGCCTGATTGTGGGCGTCACCCTAGCCAAGTGCTTTGTTCGAGTTTGAATCAGATAACCAATCTCAGAAAGAGAATGGGAGAGAGATATGCGTGCTGCAGTAGTTACAGAGTATGGGCAACCGTTGGAAGTTCAGGAACTGCCGGATCCAACGCCCGGAGACGCCGACGCAATTATTGAAACCGAAGCTTGTGGGATTTGCCGCAGTGATTGGCATCTATGGCAACATCACTGGACGTGGTTAGGACTTGAAACGGGATTGCCGCGCGTACCAGGTCACGAGTTCGGAGGCACGGTTGTTGAAGTCGGCTCCGAGGTGAAGGCCTTTCGCGTAGGAGACCGCGTGACGGTGCCCTTCCATCTCGGTTGCGGTCACTGCGAGCAGTGTCGATCTGGTCGATACAATCTTTGCCTCGCATACGGGTGCATTGGAATTCATCATGATGGTGGGTACGGCAGTTTGGTAAAGGTGCCAAGTGCCGACACCACGTTGGTTCGTCTTCCTGAAGATGTGGATTCATTCACCACTGCGGCTCTGGGCTGCCGGTTCATGACGGCGTACCACGGTGTCGTCGATCAGGCTGTAGTTCGACCCGGTGAGTGGGTAGCAATTTTCGGAATCGGCGGCGTTGGTTTGTCCGCTGTTCAAATTGCGGCTGCAATGGGGGCACGCGTAATTGCGGTGGGACGCAGCGGGGAAAAACTCGCCAAAGCCAGGAGCGAAGGAGCCGAAGCAACAGTCAAAGCCGGCAAGGAATCAGCCGCGGAGATCGTCGAAATCACAAAGGGCGGAGCGGCCGTAACTGTGGATGCGCTCGGATCGAGTGAAACTACCCTGCCCGCGTTGCAGGCGCTCGCAAAAAGCGGTCGCCACGTGCAACTTGGACTGACTGGGCCAGACGATGCGGGAGCTATCGCGATACCGATGGATCTAGTGGTTTTCAATGAACTTCGAATTCTTGGGAGTCTCGGGTGTCCGATCATGAGCTACACAGGAATGCTCTCGATGGTTGCAGCAGGTAAGCTACGACCGGCGCGTTTGGTTGAATCTGTGGTGTCGATTGCCGACACGAATCGTCTCCTTAACGACATGACGAATTACAACACACTTGGCTTCAGCGTGATCAATGAATGGAGTAAGCGTTCAAGCTTAGATTTGGCGGCATGAAGGATCAGATATAGGTGGCAAGAACATGACAATGAGTGAGTCGGCTATTACATATCGTGGAACCGTATATCCGTGGCAATGCGATCATATGGGTCACATGAATGTGATGTGGTATGCAGCAAAATTTGACGAGGCTTCCTGGCAATTTCTCGCTACGCTCGGGCTTACGGCTTCGTATTTTCGTGAGCAAGGAGTGGGCATGGTGGCAATTGAGCAGCACACTGAATACAAGCGCGAGCTGCTCGCTGGCGATACAGTCACCATCCGTTCGACAGTGAATGACCTCAAGGATAAGACGCTCCGGTTGATCCATGAAATGAAGAACGAACAAACCGGACAAATAGCCGCCCTGACGACAATAGTGGGTCTCCACATCGACACGACCAGCAGAAGATCACTTCGTTTGCCTGAGCATGCTCGTGCTCGTGCGGTGAGGGTGATTAGCCGAAGTGCTGACTCTGCGTGCGCACCACTGGACTACCAATCTGACTCATCAAGTTTTAGCGAAAGACGAGAGCTACCTTTCTACTGATATCTAGATGATCGGCGGAGGCTGTTTAGCAATGGACGATATAATTCAGATCACGACTCGGTTCACGCGCGATCACGGAATTCGCTATCCAATAGCTCTGGTTACTCAGCAACGCAAACTGTTTTGGTGACTGCTGAAGGCTTCGGCCAAACGACGCGAAGAGGAGCGATGCCGCAGCTACAAGAATCAAGGGCGCGGCGCAAAATGATAATCGTTTCATGATCTCATCTCCTCGGAATTTCGTGATGCTCAAGGCTGCGGCAAGGCGATCGGTCGATAAATAAAACTACGCTGCCGCCCCCGCCGTTCTCTCGACAATCGGCCGCACTTCAACGGTGCCTTCGCACGCGGAAGGAATCCGCTTGGCGATCGCCAGGGCCTCATCGAGATTCTTCGCCTCTATCAAAACTCAATGGCCTGTTGGCGCCCGCTCACGCGTCGCCATCGCTGCTGCCCATCGCTGATACACTCATCGATACCGCAAACAGCGCAAATGATGTCAACAAGATCAAA
>DATJKB010000735.1:0-4390 GCA_035491875.1 Pyrinomonadaceae bacterium
TGCAGAGCCCATTATCCTCAACGACGCCGCGTTGTTCGACAAGATAGTTGTCAGGCGCCGCGGTGGATTCTGTTACGAGCTTAATGGTCTCTTCGCCGCTTTGCTTCGTAAGCTGGGCTTTGATGTCGAGATGCTCTCAGCGAGTGTCGCAAATTCCGAAGGCGTCTGGGGGCCCGAATTCGATCACATGACGCTGATGGTTACTCTCGAAGACCGCTGGCTTGTCGATGTTGGGTTTGGTGATTCGTTCATTGAGCCGTTGCTACTAGACGAGCGCGGTGATCAAATTCAAGGAAGTCGCATTTATCGAATCGAAGACAAGCATGATGGCCTGATGTTATCGCAAAAGGTGGATGGCGGTGTTCGGAAACCTCAATATCGATTTACACTGACGCCGCACGTTTACGCTGACTATGCTGACATGTGTCGCTTCCATCAAACATCTCCCGACTCGCACTTTACGAGAGGCTATATTTGTTCAAAGCTAACTTCGGATGGGCGCACCACAATAAGCCGCGGCCGATTGATTGTGAGCAAAGGTGACTCGAAAGAGGAACGCGAGCTGAAATCTGAAGAAGTCGACGAAGCCTTGCTTACTTACTTCGGAATTGTGATGTAGGAAGAAAACCAGGGCCTTCTCCGTCAAATCTGCAAGCCTATTCAGACGGAATCTCGAAAGGACCAACCATGAAAAGCATCCTACTATTCAGCCTTGTGTTCTTGCCGGTGTTAGCTCTCACCCCTTGCACACGTTCTTCCGATTCCAATTCCACGTTGGGAGTCTTTGTTGGAACCAGCATGTGTTCTGATTCCGCCAGACCCCTGCTTGGAATCCCGGCGACGGCACAGTGTGATCGGACCAAGTGGGATCTCACACTCTATGTCGACGCGCGAACACAGTCGCCAACCACCTACAAGTTGAGCAGCGAATACGGATATCACATTGATAACCGAACGCTGGTCATGAAAGGGTCGAACGTCAGTGAAGGGAAGTGGGTAGTTACGAGGGGCCTTCCTGGCGACCCTAATGCGACCGTTTATCAATTAGATCCAGGCGATCCAGCGAAAACGCTCTCGTTTCAAAGAATTGACGCCAATATCATTCACTTGTTGGAGCGCGACAGGACCCTAACGATAGGAACTGCTGCTCAAAGTTTTACTCTGAGCAAGACGAATCCACAGCGAACTTCAAATAATTCTGACGGTAGCGCCTTAACTAAAACTCCCGCGCGCTTAGCGAAAGCATCGCAGAGCGCGTTGGTTTTTACTGGAAGGACTCCTTGCCGTGAAGTTGCACGGCAACTGAATTATCCAGTTGGTGCAGATTGTATAAAACTAAAATGGGCGTTGACTCTGAATCAGGATCCCAAAACTCAAACACCAACCACGTTTAAGCTCAGAGGCACTCTGTTCCGGGACTACGATCGCGAAGGCACCTGGGCCGTTATGCGCGGCAGAGGGGGTGAACAAAATGGATCGATCTTCAAACTAGATTTGGACAAGCCCAAAGGCTCCTTATTACTTTTCAAGGCGGACGATAATATTCTGTTCTTTCTAGACGACGATGGAACTTTAATGGTCGGAAATCGAGACTTCAGTTACACCTTGAATCGCGACACATCACGCTAAATGCACGTCGGACATTTCGCCGCGGGGTTGATAGGCAAACCCATTGAACCCAAGTTATCCGCAGGCACACTTGTGTTCGCATCGATGCTTGCCGATCTCCTCTGGTGCGTGTTTAGCCTGGCCGGGATTGAGGAGGTCAGGTTTGGAACAGGCTCAGGCGCTGCAAATTATTTTCAGGCGATCAACATCGCACTCAGCCACAGCCTCATCATGCTCGTGGTGTGGGGAGTCGTATTTGCTGGTGTCTATTTCTTAGTCCGGCGGAATCTGCGTGGCGCCGTGTTGCTGTTTTTCCTGGTTGTGAGTCACTGGCTGTTCGATGTTATCGCGCATAAACCTGATATGCCGCTGGTTCCAGGGGGTGCGCAGCGTCTGGGCTTCGGTTTATGGACCAACATTCCTGCTACGATCATTGTAGAAGGCGGGTTGTGGGTGATTGCAATCGTTCTGTATTTGCGAGCCACGCGGGCGAAAGGACGTCTCGCGTTCTTTGTTTTCTGGCCCGTAGTCTTGTTGCTTACGTTGTTCTGGTATAACAACATCGCTGGTCCACCTCCGCCAAACCCCGCAATCGCACCCATCTTTAGTTTGGTCTATTTCTCACTCGTTGTCGCCTGGAGCTACTGGATCAATCGATTGCGTCCGACGTCATGACTGCAGACATTCTTTATCGCGAAGCGACTACAGCTGATGCTGCTGCTGTGGCTGATGTTCTTGTGTCGTCATGGAAAGAATCCTTCGTTGGTGTCGTTGCAGATTCGTTTCTCAACGGGCTAACCGTTGAAGCGCAAAGCGAGCGATTGCGAACGCGTTTGTCAGGCACGGATAACTCCTACAGAATGTTTGTTGCAGAATTGAGTGATGGTCGCGTGGTTGGATTTGCTGACACCGGCAGGCCGCGAGACGATGTTGCGTACGATGCTGAGCTTTATTCGATCTTTCTGCTTCACGAATTCCAGGGACAGGGCATTGGCGGGCGGCTATTCGACATGGTGAAGCAGTTTCTTTTGGCACGAGGCAAGACGTCGATGTATCTACGTGCGTTGGAGCAGAGTCCGTACAGACCTTTTTACGACAAGCTGGGCGGTCGAGTTATCAGCAAGATACGACTGCAACTGGACAACATTGAGGTCGACGCCGTGCTTTATGGCTGGGAGAGGTTACGTTGAACTGAAATGACCGACCGGTTATTAGACGAATCAGCCGCAGATTAACGCAGAAATAACACAGATCTGAAAAAAGAAACCAGTTAGCTGGGTCAAATCCTGATCTGTGTTATCTGCGTTAATCTGCGGCCAATTTACTTCTTCAGTCGCCGAAGTACTGCGGGACTCGTTAATTCCTTCAGCGCATCTCTTCCGACCCAACGCGCAGCAGGTTCTTCTGACGCACACAGTCTCTTAGACAACGCCACTGCTGAGCGGTTTAGTTCATTGTTTCGTCTTCCAATCACGCGCAATGCCCAACTAACACCTTTCTTCACGAAATTGCGCTCGTCTGTCGCTGCCCGTTCGATAAGCGGCAAACATTTCGCAAACGATTCGTCACTAGCAGTCTTGTCGTGCACTCCCAGCGAGGCAAGAAGCGCAAATGCTGCACGCTTTTCGAATTCGTTACGGCGATTCGCCCACGCTTTCGCCTTCGCGAATGCATAAGGCGTTTTATCGAAAAGATGAAAACAGATCGTATCGACGATGGCCCAGCTATCGAAGTCGCGGCACCAACGATCCATCTGAGCCGGCGTAACCTGTGCTGGATCATCGACAAACGCCGCCAGCATTCGTGCTTCGTACCAGCCTGTGTCCCAAAGTGCCTGGGCCAAATCGTG
The DNA here is from genome assembly GCA_035491875.1 of Pyrinomonadaceae bacterium. Lineage (GTDB taxonomy): Bacteria > Acidobacteriota > Blastocatellia > Pyrinomonadales > Pyrinomonadaceae > PSRF01. The sequence goes on from DATJKB010000735.1 coordinate 3,458, forward strand.
GTTACGGCCGAGCTGTTTTCCCATGTCTCTAATTTTGCCAACGCTTACGCCAAAGGCGTTTTCCGAAGGAATCGCGTAACGGGACATCGCATCACGCTGCTTCTTTGTACCCAGGCGTTTCAGTCGAGCGACGACAGAATCTACGTTGGGAGTCTGACCGGTTTCGCGCTTGGAAGGGGACGGTCTTGTGATTTGTTGGCGCGTACTCTGTGTGCGTGTTGGCATGTGTTTTTAACGGCGTACGATACGCGTCATTAGCATGATGAGGCAAGAAAGCGTGTACAATCCGGAATGAAGAAAAGGGTGGTTGGAGGACTTATGAATCGACTAGCAGCCATTGCTGTTTGTGTTCTCGTAGTATGTCCAATCTTCGCTCAGGAACGAGCCGGAAGTGACCAGCCCGCGATCGAAAAGATCATCGAGAACTGGAATCGAGGATGGCAAACGAAGAATGCCAACTTGGCCGCTCAAGACTATTCGAATGATGCGGACTGGACGAACGCTTTCGGAATGAAAAGAAAAGGCCAAGCTGAGATAGAAAAGCTTCTCACCGAAGTTTTTTCACTTCAGTTTGTGATGGCTGGTGAAAGCAAACCGGTCGAGCAGTCAATCAAATTCGTCAGACCGGATGTAGCATTCGCAGTGACGCGGGTAGAAAGAGTGGGCCAGCGCACGCCGACGGGAGAAGTATTAGCACCGCGACAAACAAGTCACTTGCGTTTGTTTGTAAAGTCCGGAGCATCGTGGAAGATAGTGAGTCATTTGATTTCTGACGCAAGAGATCCTGAGCGCCGCGATCATTAGCGGTCATGTTTCGTGCTCAGTAACTTACCTACCTATGTTCCGTAACTGGTTCAACAGCATCTTCCCCGTCCGAATCGAGCGGCAAAATCTACTGTTAGTAATTAAAGATACCCGGCCCAGCGACATCTT
>DATJKB010000736.1:0-2715 GCA_035491875.1 Pyrinomonadaceae bacterium
AAGGCCGTCAATTGTGGAAGAGCCCGTTCACGCTGCCGGGTTCACCTCCGTCAACTCATGGCGGTGTAAATCTTCACTGGGCCGCCGCTGGTCGAATTGTTTTTCTCTCCTACGTCGATAGCTGGCCGCATCTCTATTCAATAAGTGAAACAGGCGGCGAGCCGATGTTATTGACGCCGGGTAAATACATGGCCGAATACATCTCGATCACTCCCGATCGAAAGTACATGCTATTCGCCGGAAATGCCGGCAATGACGTCGACGACATTGATCGTCGACATATCGTGAAGGTGCCGGTCGACAAAGCTGAACCAACGGTGGTGACGCCCGGCAAGGGACTCGAGTGGACTCCATTCATGACGGGTGATGGCCAACACATCGCATTCATCAGTGCGACTTCTCAACGACCACCATTGCCCGCAGTTGTATCGACAAACGGAGGAGCTGCAAAATTGGTGGCAGAGGATTGTCTTCCCTCCGATTATCCCAGTTCACAGCTCGTCACTCCGACCAAAGTTGTTTACAAAGCGCCAGACGGAGTTGTCGTTCATGGACAGTTGTTTGAAAACAAAGGTGGACCAGCGAAGAAGCCGGCGATCATTTACGTCCATGGTGGTCCGCCCCGTCAGATGCTTCTCGGATGGCACTATTCCGACTACTACACTAACGCCTACTCCGAGAATCAGTACCTTGCCAGTCGCGGTTACATCGTGCTTTCAGTGAACTATCGACTCGGCATCGGTTACGGTCACGATTTTCATCGGCCACCAAATGCGGGTGTGCAGGGCGCAGCGGAATATCTCGACGTGAAAGCTGGAGCTGAGTATTTGCAACGACTGCCTCAGGTTGATGCGAGACGGATTGGTATCTACGGAGGTTCGTACGGTGGCTATTTGACGGCTCTCGCGTTGGCGCGCGATTCACAACTATTCGCGGCGGGCGTCGACATTCACGGCGTACACAACTGGACAGCCGAACGCGCGGCACCGTTGTTAGAAGGCCGGTACGAAAAGTCGCCGGACACGCAAAAAGCACTCGATGTCGCCTGGCAGTCGTCTCCGGTGTCGTCGATCGATAAATGGAAATCACCTGTTCTGCTGATTCACGGCGACGACGATCGCAACGTCCGCTTCAGTCAGACAACTGATTTGGTGCGGCGATTAGACAAAGCAGGCGTGTCGTATGAAGAGTTGATCATTCCTGACGATACGCATCACTTTATGCGTCACGCGAATCAGGTACGTGTGAACGCTGCTGTTGTGAGTTTCTTTGATCGGGTTTTTGGAATGAATCGACAAACAGTGAGGGAATAGGCTACCACTCGTCGCCGCTGGACAGGATTACAGAATTACAAGATTCGGAACAAAAGCTGAACATCCGCCTCTCTTAGATCATCTTTGTAATTCTGTAATCCTGTAATCCTGTTCTAAGATCTTTCGAGGACACGTCAATGATCCACAATCGCCGTGAATTCCTATTGAGCTCCGCTGGTTTCGCAGTCAGCTATGGATTGTTCCCAACCGGCGTGTTCGGCCAGCAGAAAAAGAAAACGCGGCTGATTCTCCTTGGAACGAAAGGTGGACCACGCGTCGGTGAAGCCGGGCGAAGCAATCCCGCAACGGTTATTCTGATCAACGATGTTCCCTATCTGGTCGATTGTGGTTATGGCGCGACGAAACAGTTGCTGCTCGCCGGGGTTGCGGTGAATCGCGTTCGCTACATTTTCATCACTCATCATCACTCGGATCATAATCTCGAGTATGGTCCCCTGTTTTACAACGCCTGGTCCGTTGGTCAGCCCATTAAGATCGATGGCTATGGCCCGCCCGGTCTCAAAAAGATGGCGGAAGATTTCTTCAGTTACCAGAAGTTCGACATCGACACGCGCATCGTTGATGAGGGCAGAACAGATCCGCGTCCACTGCTGACGTCGCATGAGTTTGACAAGCCTGGGGTGATTCTTGAAAACGACGACGCGAAGGTCAGTTCGTGCAGAGTCCGTCACCCACCGATCGAACAGGCCTATGCCTACAGATTCGACACACCAGATCGAAGCATTGTGATCTCTGGCGACACTGCGTATTCACCCGAACTTGCTCAATTTGCTAAAGGCGCTGATGTGCTGGTCCATGAAGTGATGTATCTGCCGGCAATCGACGCGCTCGTCCGACGACTGCCCGAAGCGAAACGACTTCGCGAACACTTGCTTGCTTCACACACGCTGCCAGCGGACGTCGGAAAGATCGCCACGCAAGCGGGTGTAAAGACTTTGGTGCTTTCGCACTTCGTGCCAGGTGATGATCGATCAATTACAGACGAACAATGGGCTGCTGATGTGCGCAAAGAGTTCAAAGGTCCGATCATTGTCGGACGCGATCTGTTGGAAATATGAACGAGAGAAACAGGATTACCGGATTACAAGATTAGCGGCCAAAACTGAAACCGTTGCACTTCTTCTAGCCTTATCTTGTAATTTTGTAATCCTGTCTTAGTACTCAAGAGGAGATGAGATGCCAGAAAGAAGCGTCACTTTTTATCGCTGGGATGATATGCCGAAGGAGAGTGTTTCTGAAACGCTGGATCGGAGATTGATTACCGGCGACCGCGTAATGCTCACGCACGTTTATCTGAAAAAAGGATCGATCGTGCCGCGCCATTCGCATGAGAACGAACAACTGACTTACATCCTCGAAGGTGGGCTGCGTTTCTGGATCG
>DATJKB010000737.1:0-2500 GCA_035491875.1 Pyrinomonadaceae bacterium
CTCATGGCGTCCATGGGTCGAATGTTACTCTGAGGCAAGAAGCCGTGTCAAGTACTTTGTAATGCAAAGAAGCTACGAGGTGGAGACCTGAACGAGACCGCAACTTCTCATTCTCCCCAAGCTTTAGCTTGGGGCGCAGGCGGCCGTCAGATTTAGTGAACCGTTTCAACGGTTTAACTGAGGCTGCAATTGCTTTGGATATGGATGGAGTTAATTTCGGAAACCGTGGAAACGGTTCCCGAATCCCTCATGCAGGTGAAACCCCAGGCTAAAGCCTGGAGTGAATGAGAGGTTGCATACAGGTCAAAGCTCAATCAACTGACAATGCCTTCGTCACAATCTCCGACTGTTCTGTCTGATGAATGTGATAGGAACCCGTTGCAGGACTGGCTGACGGCGCGCGACCGATATATCGCGGACGCTCGCAAGCGGACAGAAGATTGGTCAGCCGCTCTTCCATGAACGTCCAGCCGCCCATGTTCTGCGGCTCTTCCTGAGCCCAAACAAGCTGACCCGCATTCGGATACTTCTTGAACAGATCCTGAAGAGCCGTGCGTGGGAATGGATAAAACTGTTCGAGACGGACCAGCGCCACGCGCCGTTCTTCGGATTTCTTCCTCGCCTCGACCAGGTCGTAATACAACTTGCCGCTACACAATACGACTCGTTGAACGCTCTCTGGTTCCAGTTCGGCAGGATCATCAATCACCGGCTGGAATCCACCGGTGGTTAACTCTTCCACTGTCGACGATGCCGCCGGTAAGCGAAGAAGACTCTTCGGAGTCATCACAATCAGCGGTCGTTCCATTCCTGGCTGCACTTGTCGTCGCAGCAGATGAAAATACTGCGCGGGTGTCGTTGGATAACAGACCTGCAAATTGTTTTCTGCACAGAGTTGCAAGTATCGCTCGAGCCGCGCGCTGGAATGTTCCGGCCCTTGTCCCTCATAACCGTGCGGTAACAACATCACGACGCGTGACACTTGCTTCCATTTATCTTCAGACGCGGCGATGTATTGATCGATGATCGTTTGCGCACCGTTTCCAAAGTCGCCGAACTGGGCCTCCCACAACACTAATGCCTCTGTGGCTACTACCGAGTAACCATATTCGAATCCCAACACGCCTTCTTCAGACAATGAACTGTCGAACACCTCGAAACGCGCAGCCGGGTTTGACTCTGAACGCAATTCGGAAAGCGGCGCCCAGGTTTTACCAGTCTGCGTGTCGTAAAGCACAGCGTGTCGCTGACTGAATGTGCCGCGGCCCGAATCCTGGCCGCTCAAACGCACGTGACGTCCATCAATCACCAACGATCCAAACGCGATTGCTTCAGCGAAAGCCCAATCGACGGGCAACGATCCGTCGCCCATCTTGGCTCTGCGCGCGAGCTGACCGACCATTTTTGGATTGATGTTGAAGCCTTCGGGGACGACTGCGATCTTATGGGCAATCGATTTAACTGTTTCAGCAGCGACACCGGTGGAAACGACTTCTGAACCATCAAGTTCAACTACTTGTTGAGATGGCTGAGCAGGTTCGGCTTTAACTTTGTTCTTGGCGGCCGCGAGAGCACTTTCGTATCCCTTGATTCGCTCTTCGATCAGTTTGTTGACGTCTTCTTCAGTAAGAACACCTTCCTTGATCAGTCGCTTGGCGTAGATCGTTCGCACTCCGGGATGGGCCTTAACGCGCGCGTACATCAACGGTTGCGTGTAACTGGGCTCGTCGGTTTCGTTGTGTCCGAGCCGGCGGAAGCCGATTAGATCCAACACGACATCTTTGTTGAACTCCTGCCGATAATCGAGAGCGATTTGCAACACTCGATAAGCAGCTTCTGGATCGTCACCGTTGATATGGAAAATCGGTAACTGAGTCATCCGTGCAACGTCAGTTGAATAGATTGTTGAACGTCCGGCTTCCGGTGACGTCGTGAAGCCAATCTGATTATTGATGATGATGTGAATCGTTCCGCCCGTTCGATAGCCCTTCAACTGCGCGAGGTTCAGCGTCTCCATAACGACGCCCTGACCGGCAAATGCGGCATCACCGTGCAGCAAAACCGGAAGCGCGTAATCCATCACTTCCTCGCGTGTCAGCTGTCGATCACCGATCGCCAAATCCTGATCGGCACGAACCATTCCCTCGACGACTGGATCAACTGCTTCGAGATGACTCGGGTTCGGCGACAAGGTAAGTCTCACCTTGTGTCCATCAGCGGTGACGCGTTCTCCAGCAGCGCCTTGATGATACTTAACGTCGCCTTCATCCGCCGGAAACTCTGGAAGCACTGAACCTTCAAACGCGGCGAAGATTCTTTCGCAAAGATTGCCAATCACGTTCGCCAGCACGTTCAAGCGACCGCGGTGGGCCATACCCATTGAGATCTTCTTAACGCCACGCGCGGCCGCGCCGTCGATCAGTTGATCAAGAACGGGAATGATGGTTTCGCATCCTTCGAGTGAAAATCTCTTTTGTCCGAGATACTTCGTGTGTAAGAA
>DATJKB010000738.1:0-3213 GCA_035491875.1 Pyrinomonadaceae bacterium
CGAGTCAGACATCCTGGCGAACGGTGCGCTCGATTATCCTGACAAGATACTCGAGAAGTTTGATGTCATCGTTGCCAGCATTCATTCCCGCTACAAGATGGATTCAGAGAAGATGACGCGTCGAGTTGTGACCGCGATGAAACAGCCGGTTTTCAAAATCTGGGGACACGCGCAGGGCCGTTTGATTCAGAGCCGGCCACCATTTGAATGCGACATGCTGCGTATTTTGGATGTTATTGCTGAATCGAAAGCGGCGGTGGAGATCAACGGAGATCCATTTCGACTGGACATGGAGCCACGTTGGGTGAGGGAAGCGCGCAAACGAAAGATAAAGTTTGTGATCTCAGTCGACGCGCATTCGACAGGCGCGTTGCACAACGTGAAGTATGGAGTGGCAATGGCGCGCAGGGGTTGGGTGCGAAAAGGTGAAGTGCTGAATGCGCTGCCGTTGCCGCAATTCAAAAAAGCGGTGAAGCCAACGTTGCAGTGAAATGAGGTCAGTACCATTCGCGGTAGCGGATGGCCTAGACTCAAGATGCGCTACTCTCGCTCTCTTCGATGACCCGGCCAACACGGAAGAATGGTGTTTGACTCTAGGCCATCCGCTACCGCGAATGGTACTGAATAAGCTGCGCACCCGCCCGCTACCGCGCGGTGGTACTACCTCATTTCCACAGTTGCTCAGTCAGCTCTTACAAATTCACTAAACACCAACACGTATCCATTGGGATCCTTCACCTCGAATTCCCAATGGCCATAAGGCTGTTTCCTGAGTGGCTGCAGTATTTCGACCTTTTCTTTTATGTCGTTGTAAAACTGCTTTACGCCGCGCATTCGGACATAGGCATCCCAAACTCCGACGCTGCGAAGCTTGTAGATATCCGGCTTTTGGTAGTTCTCAATTCTTTGCAGCATGATGTCGATATCATCGCGTCGCAGAATCGCGAAGACGTAAGGTTCGTTAGCAGGAAACGGGTCCGGGGTGAACCCGAGTTCTTCTTCATACCAACGCATCGTCGTTGCTATGTCAGCAACAGCAAAACAGGGGGTAGTGGATTCCAGGTGAGACATTAGTTGGCTCCTTCTGCTTCGCCGCCTTCGGGACCGTAGAAGATTACCCAGACTGCAAGGTCGTTCGTAAAGTTCTCAAATCGATGCTCGACGCCGGCGGCAGCAAAAAGTAGATCGCCGACGCCGAATTTTAGTCGCATCTCTCCGCAGACATACTCGCCGCTTCCGCTAGCCACGACATAGACCTCATCCCGGGTGTGTCGTTGTTGTGGATCCCGTCCTCTTGGCGCGTAGATTTCCACGAGTAATGAGCCGTGTTCAAAAACTGGCGCGAACCGCTTACCATCCGGAGATGTTAACAGTCCAAGTGCGCCTGCGACGGAAGCTGTGAAACATGGTGCAGTTGATTTCATGATTGGATTTACTCGTCGTGATTTACTGACTTGGCCCACTCTGCCCCAACGCTTTCCCGCCACGCAGTCCAGCCTGGTGGAAGATCGCTGATCGTGCGAAGTGTAGGATCGAGCTCGAGTGCATCATGCATGCAGATTACGCGTCCATCTTCGGTATTACTTGTTGTGCCGCAGGTGAATGCCCAAGAATGATCGTCCGAATAGTGTGTCACGCTCAGAATAGGAAAGTTGTCCTTCAGAACGCGAACGGTTGTAATCGCCGCAACGTTTGGCGCTTGGTCAAAGGGCCAATCTGAGGACGATTCAGTCATCCAAAACCTCGTTAACCATTCAGTACCGTTCGCGGTAGCGAATGGCCAAAATGGAGGATACTGGATCTGGTTGTTATCGAGATATGGACAATTCCCACTTGAGCCTTGGCCATTCGCTATCGCAAACGGTACTGAATAATTTCGCACCCACTTGCGGTGTTACTGAGCGCTTACCTGCCTGACACTTCCTGATTAGCGTCGCATTATTTGACTCGTAATTTCTAATCTCTTCGTCAAAAATCTCTCTTGCCTTCTCGCGACTTGAATCATCACCGATAAACTGGGCCGAACCGCGTCTCGACATGACACGCGCTTTAATCTTTTTTGCCGCAGCAACAATCTTCGCTCGCATCTCGCGCTTCAAATCGACGATGTAAACCAGGACGCTGTTTTTAGTTGGTACCAGCGTGCGGAATTCAATTCCGGCCTGATCAAGCAGACCTGACAAACTTCGAATGCTTCGGCTGCCCGGCTGTGGTCTGAGTATGTACATTTCAGCCGACCCGCTGGAGTTCGAATGAAAATAGAGGGCGGCTTTCTGCTGCGCGTTTCGGCCCAGTACTGAAGTGATGTAACGCATCGTTGCCACGTCAGTGGTTGAACGAAGAAGGACCGAGTGTTCGGCGCCGTCGCTCCAGGAACCCACAGCCTTCAACGTCTCGATCTTGGATTGAGCAACGCAGCCAAACGCGCGCGCTTGTCGGATCAACTTGTGCTCTTCTGAAGATGACAGGCCACGGATCGCGTCGTCCAGTCTTAATCCTTCGCGAGTGTTCGGACTCACGAAGCCGTAGGTTAGAGACTTGTCGTTAAGTCCAGGCTGCTGCGCTATCGCTGTTAGAGACCAGAATAGGAACAGCAGCAAATAGAGCGGGGAGAGATGTATGAACTTCATGTGTTCGCGGATCTGACTCCGTTAGGAGTCTCATGTTTATAGCTTTTATCAACAGAAACCCCGGCGCATTTAAGAGGAGCGGAACTTATCTAGATCTTTAGCACTTAGATCATTTCCGCTCCTCTTAAATGCGTCATGTTTCTTTCGAACTCAGACTATAAACAATGCGCTCCTAACGGAGCACGGATTTTAGCGACAACATTCCTAACCCTGCGTCGTTTTGTCCTGATCGCGATTAGCTCTCTACCGCCAAGGGAGCCGCGCATTCGAGCCGAATTTCCGATTGAGCTCTTTTACATGGTTTTCCAAGAACAGTTTCGCCTCCCCTGAATCAGTTTGCCGTGCGCTCAATCTGACGCGATCGGCCCAACTGTCCCACGTCTCGATTATCTTTGCGTGTGCTCCAGATGCAGTATGAATCTGCTCTGAATGAATTAATAACCGTTGTTCGAGTTCGCGCGTAACGTCTCCGATTGTCTTTCCTTTTAACGAACTAAGCGTAGTCGTGTCGAGCCGCTTTTCCTTTTGGAGTTGTTTGAGCAAAGTTTTTGCCGCCGTGGAGAGTCCATCCGTTTGCCATTCC
>DATJKB010000739.1:0-3054 GCA_035491875.1 Pyrinomonadaceae bacterium
GGGCTAAATACAAACCATGCCAAGATACGTCATTGAACGCGATCTACCGGGTGCCGGTAATCTATCACCCGAACAGCTACAAGCAGTCTCGCAAAAGTCATGCAGTGTTTTGAACGACCTCGGACCACGCATCCAGTGGGAACATAGCTACGTAACCGCTGACAAGATCTACTGCGTGTATCGCGCCGACAACGAGGAACTAATTCGACAACACGCTGCTCAAGGCGGGTTCCCAGCCAATCGCATTTCGGAAGTCAAAACCATAATCGACCCCACGACCGCTGAACCACTGGGCCGATCAGCGGGTGACGCAGCGTAACTCACACGAGGAATTAACTGGAGACAAGATGAGCACTGAAGTGGTAATGCCGCAAATGGGTGAATCCATTGCGGAAGGAACAATTACGAAATGGCTCAAGAATGTTGGCGAGCGCGTCGAGCGTGATGAGCCTCTGTTTGAAATCTCAACCGATAAAGTTGATGCGGAGATTCCATCGCCTGCAGCCGGCACGTTAACTGAGATTCGGTTCAAAGAGGGTGAGACGGTCGAAGTCAACAAGGTCATCGCAATTCTCGACGGAGATTCGACAGGGGTTTCAGCGGAGCCGGCAACAGAGGCGCCACAAGCCGCCGAACCACCTAAAGAGACGCAACAAGAGACCGTTCCCAAGGCAACTACGGAAGAAACCCCAAAGGCAGAAGCACCCGCGCCAACGGCGCCACCCCCGCCATCAACGCCAAAAGCTGAAGCCATTCCTCCGACGCAACAGCCCGCACCTACGGCGCAAGCTGCTACTGCTCGTGCTCCGGAGACAGCGAAAGCGGAAGCCCGCACCAGCACAGAGGGAGCCACAGCTGAAGAATTACGTCGCACAAAATCGAGTCCCCTGGTTCGCAAGATCGCCGAAGAGCATGGAGTAGACATTACAAAGCTCGAAGGCACCGGCATGAGCGGTCGTGTCACCAAGAACGACATTCTAAGTTTCATCGAATCAGGCGCGGCGCCGTCACCGGCAGCGAAACCATCGATGCCATCGGTGAGCCCAACCCAGTTGCCGGAACCAACGGCACCTCCGCCTCCGAAGCCACTAGCAGGCGATCGCGTCGAGCAAATGAGCGTGATGCGAAAGAAGATCGCCGAGCATATGGTCCTATCTCGACGCACTTCGGCCCACGTCACCACCGTCTATGAAATAGACATGACGAACATCGCCAGACTGCGTGAACAGCATCGCCAAACTTTTGAGGAGCGCACGGGGACGAAGCTTACGTTCATGCCGTTCATCTTTCAGGCGGTGAATACAGCGCTCAGAAAGTTTCCGATCTTCAATGCGCAGGTCAGTGGTGATCAGATTATTTACAAACAGGACATCAATCTCGGGATGGCCGTCGCGCTTGATTGGGGGTTAATCGTCCCTGTAATCAAACGGGCAGATGATCTCAGTCTTTCGGGGCTGGCCCGTGCGGCCAACGACCTGGCAGACCGTGCCCGGACCAAACAACTGAAGCCGGATGAAGTAGCCGGCGGGACCTTTACCATTACGAATCCCGGAGTGTTTGGCGGACTGTTCGGAACGCCCATCATCAATCAACCTCAGCTTGCGATTCTCGGCGTTGGGAAGATCGAAAAACGGCCCAAGGTCTTAACTACGCCCGATGGTGACGACGTCATTGCGATTCGCTGGATGGCCTACTTCGCGTTGAGTTTCGATCATCGCGTCATCGATGGCGCAGACGCTGAAAAGTTTCTTGCATACGTCAAAGAACTCCTCGAGGCGGGCGATTTTAATGTTTAACTTCTAACACAATGATCCATTAGCGATGGTCCGGCGGCGACTTGTTACGAAGTTGTCGCCGAATTTTTTTATAAACTAAGGCTCGTTATTGCGATAAAGTAGCGATTCGATGAAGAATGGGAGAGGCTATTGACTTACATTCTGCGAAGGTCTAAGAGAAGTCATCCGCGAAAATCATCTGCGGCTGCGAGGCCATTCTCGCCATTAGACCAATACAGAGACGTGCATTGTAAGCACGGTCACTTTTAGCAAAACTAAGGAGAGTAAATCGATGGTATTCACTAAATTCCGACTATTTCCCCTGGTAGTGCTCACTACCTGCCTCTTGATCTCCTCTGCCTCCGTAGCTACTGCGCAAGATACGACCAACCCGGCTGGCTCGCGAACTGTCGCTAGCGGTCAGAAGATGAAGATCAAGGGTGTGGTCACACGACGTGACGCCGACACGTTCACGGTTCGCGACCTGAATGGCGTGGATACCGTAGTGCGGCTCGACAGCAACACGAGTGTGAAAACGCATGGTGGATTTTTGCGTGGCGGAACAAACTACGCAACAACAAACATTCTTCGTGGCTTGAACCTCGAAGTTGAAGGACGCGGCAATGGAAACGAGTTGGTCGCTACTAAGATTCGTTTCAACGACTCGGATCTGCGTGTAGCCCGCGCGGTTGAATCCAGAGCTAATCCGCTCGAAGAGAGAGCAACGGCCACCGAGTCGAAGCTTACCGAAGTCGAAGCAAATGCACAGCGGATGTCAGGTCAGATTGAAGAGCTGGCAGCCGTTTCCAACGCGGCTCGCGGCGGCGCAAAAGCAGCACAGGCAACAGCTGATGCAGCAGTCGCCGGCGTAAACGCGACGAACGAGCGCATTTCTGCACTCGACGATTACGAACCACAAACAGTTACTGCGGTGAATTTCAAGACCGGCAGCTCGATCTTGATGACCGATGAGAAAACGAAGCTTGACGAGATTGCCACCAAGGCAATGAATGCGAAGGGCTACGTTTTGGAAGTCTCCGGTTATGCAGACACCACCGGCAGTATTGCTCGTAATCGAGCGCTGAGTCAGCGTCGCGCTGATGCTGTTATTCGCTACCTGGTAGAGAATCACAACATTCCACTGCGTCGCATCATCACGCCGTATGGATACGGTGAATTGAATCCAGTTGCCGACAACACGTCGCGTGAAGGACGTGCTCAGAACCGACGCGTCGAAATCAAGCTGCTTGTTAACAAGGGCCTGACCACGGCTGCGCCG
>DATJKB010000740.1:0-9189 GCA_035491875.1 Pyrinomonadaceae bacterium
CGCGTCCTCGTTGGCGCGATCACGCCTTGCGGTCAATGCAATGCCTGCCTATCTGGTCATCTTGCGCAGTGTGGTCACGGTGAAGGTTATGAGGCGCTCGGCGGTTGGCGTTTCGGCAACAAGATCAATGGAGCACAAGCGGAGTATTTGCTTGTTCCACACGCGATGGCGAACATGGCAAAGATTCCGAAGGAGTTAGCCGACGAGCAAGTAGTGCTCCTGGCCGATATCGCGTCGACGGGTTTGAGTGGCGCTGAATCCGCGAAGATCAAGATCGGAGATTCTGTCGTCGTCTTTGCGCAAGGGCCGATAGGATTGTGCGCGACAGCAGGAGCGAAGCTGATGGGCGCCGCGCTCGTCATCGGGGTCGACGGCGATTCGAATCGTTTGCGCATGGCAAGGCAGATGGGCGCCGACATCGTGCTCGATTATCGCGAGTTAGATGTCGTAGCGGAAGTTAAGAAATTGACTGGTCAAGGAGCAGACGTTGCAATCGAGGCACTAGGAACACAAAAGACTTTCGAGAGTGCATTGCGGTCATTACGTCCTGGCGGAACACTTTCGAGCCTCGGTGTTTACTCAGGTAAGTTAGAGATCCCGTACGATGCATTTGCCGCGGGTATCGGCGACCATCGCATTGTGACCACGCTGTGCCCGGGGGGTAAAGAACGAATGCGGCGTCTAATGCAGCTGGTTAGATTTGATCGACTCGATCTAACACCACTGCTGACGCACACGTTTCCACTCAAGGATATTGTGCAGGGTTATGAATTGTTCGGCGCACGACGCGAAGGTGTGCTGAAAGTGGCGATCAAACCCTGATCGATTATTAGACAGGATTTCAGGATTACAAGATTTCAATCACTTAACCGCGGTATATTCAACACTTCCAACGACTGTTTCGGTTTGCTTGAATCTTGTAATCCTGAAATCATGTCCAATGTAGTCGTGAATCGTAAAGGCCTTTCAACCTCTGAAGCTCAAGCCCTCCTTCGCACGCATGGTCCTAACCTAATCCCCGAAAAGAAACCGGTAACCCTTTTCCAGCGATTTCTGAATCAGTTTCGCAGCGCGTTGATCTACGTCCTGATCTTCGCACTTGCGGTTGATCTCACAATCTGGCTTGCCGAAGGGGCCGCGGGATTACCACTCGAATCGATCGCCATCGGATTGATTCTATTTCTTAACGCTGGACTCGGCGTCTACCAGGAAAGCAAAGCTGAAAGCGCGCTCGAACGATTAAAGGCGCTCGCCGAATCGCAGGTCTGGGTGCTGCGAGACGGACAAATGGTCCATCTCCCTTCTGCGTCACTTGTGCCCGGCGACCTGGTCCGACTTGAAGCTGGAGATCGAGTGCCGGCCGACGGTGTCATCTCAGAAGCTCAGGGAATAATGATTGATGAGTCGGTGCTGACAGGCGAATCGGTTCCTGTTGAGAAAGCAGTCGGTGACGAGGCATTCAGCGGAACACTTCTTACGCGCGGAAAGTCGTACTTGGAAATCACTCGTACCGGAATTGCTAGCACCGCAGGCAAACTCGCAGAGCTGATTGGTAAAATCAAACCTTCACCAACACCACTTGAGCGTCGGTTGTCGGCATTCGGCAGTCAGATCGCGCGTTGGGTCTTGATCCTTGCTGTTGTTGTCGCGATAGCGGGAACGCTCGTCGAAGGCATCAGTCGCGCAGGTCATGTGTTGTTGTTTGCAGTTGCGCTGGCAGTTGCAGCAGTCCCCGAGGGATTGCCTGCAGTTTTGACACTGACACTTGCGCTTGGCGTTGAGCGAATGGCTAGACAGAAAGCTGTCGTGCGACGCCTCAGTGCGGTCGAGGCGCTTGGATCCGTCACCGTCATCGCCACTGACAAGACGGGCACGTTAACTGAGAACCGGATGTACGTAAAAGATGTCGACTCTCCCGACACTAACCGTGCGTTCTGGGCGATGGCCCTGGCGAATGATGCAGAAACTTCAATCGGAGCGGGAGACCCGCTGGAGATTGCCCTGATCGACTATGTTGGGAAGCAAGGTCTTTCAGTCGAAGCTCTCCGTAAGAATCATCCGCGGAAGAGTGTTTTGCCATTTGATAGCGTTCATAAATTCATGCGGGTGACGATAGAAGAAAATGGCGAACTTGTTAGTTATGTAAAGGGTGCCCCCGAAGTACTCATAGCGCGGAGTCGACTCTACGATACGGATCGTCAGAGTTGGGAAGAGAAGGCAAACGCGTATGCGACTGAAGGGTTTCGCCTGCTCGCAGTCGCATGGTGTCAGGGTGAAGGCGATCGCGATCTCAATTTCCTTGGACTGGTGTTGCTTTGGGATCCGCCGCGCGCAGAAGTTCCTGAAGCCATCAGATTGGCTCGCGATGCAGGGATACGAGTGGTTATGGTCACCGGTGATCATCCCGCGACAGCAATGGCAGTGGCCCGTGAGGTTGGAATTCCACCTGGAAGAGTGGTGACGGGGCTCGATCTTGAGACGCTGACTGCCAGCGAGCTCACCCATGCTGTTAAGGAAGCCAATGTCTTCGCGCGTGTCGCACCGGAGGATAAACTGAGATTGGTCGAGGCGCTGAAAGCAAGCGGCGAGATCGTTGCCGTTACGGGCGATGGAGTAAATGATGCGCCGGCACTGAAGCGTTCCGATGTGGGCGTCGCGATGGGCCAACGCGGCAGCGATGTATCGAGGGAAGTAGCCGATCTTGTGCTGCTCGACGATAACTTTGCAACGATTGTGAGCGCGATCCGCGAGGGTCGAAATATCTACGAGAACATTCAAAAGTTCATCCGGTTCTTGTTCTCAACAAACCTGTCAGAAACTTTGATCGTGATCATGGGGCTGGTGGGTGCTTTCATTATGGGATTGCGCGACGAGTCCGGTTCGCTGTTGTTGCCATTAACAGCATCGCAATTGCTGTGGATAAACATTGTCACTGATGGTCCAGGGGCACTTGCGCTCGGTCTGGATCGCGACCCGGGCGTTTTGGAACAGAAACCACGCAACCCTGGATCGCGTCTACTGGATAAAGCTTCACTAAGATTTATTTTGATAAGCGGAATCTTCAAAGCGCTCGTGGGCTGTGCGCTGCTGCTAGCGCTGCCGATACGTGGGCACAGTATCGCTAGTACAAGAACGTCTCTGTTCCTGTACATGTCGATCGGCCAATTGATGTTTCTGTACCCGGCGCGTCATGTAGGTCGAGCGTCGCAAACAAACATAGCGGTTCATCTCGCAGTAATTTTGGGCGTTGGTCTGCAGTTGCTTACTGTCTTTGTACCGGCCCTGCGTGTTTTGTTAAGACTAGAGAAGCCGACGGTGGAGTCGTTGGTGTTGGTTGGTGGTTTGGTATTGCTGACGTTTGGTGTTGCGGACGTTTATAGTCGAGTAATTCAACGCCGCACACAATGATCAAGGTGCGGCAAACGCATGTTCGATACACTTCATGAGCTCGTCGTTGACTTGCCCAACACTCGACCGAATCGAAGCGCGTCAACGAATGTCCGATACGTTTCAGCTTGTCGTCGAGCAACCGAATAACCCAAGCTCCCAGAAATTGCTCAGCGAATGTCCGATATGCTTCAGCTTGTCGTCAATGCTCCAACACTCAACTCCAAAAGAGAACTGATAGACGCTGGAGAGCTCCTGTTCTTACCGGGTTGAGAGTAGGGAACCTTGACGACAAGCTGAAGCGTATCGGACATTCGTTGAGCTATTCCGCGTAGCTTGAGTGTTATGTACCTCACCGACAAGCTGAAGCATATCGGACATTCGTTGAGTCATTCTGCTAGGTTGAGTGTTGATGCGAATGACGACAAACTGAAGTGTATCGAACATGCGCCACCGTACCTGAGTCCTGCTCTATGTCGTTACCAGTCGCTGCGACCGGCAGAGTAACGCGGAGAGCAGAAACAACAATCCGGGAAACGCAAACACTAGAAACCAGCCGCCCTTCGTCAGGTTTTCATTCATTACAAACACGAAAACCATGTAAAAGGCCAACAAGCTTCCGAGTGTAATTAGACCACCAAGTGCTTCACGCCACCACGCCACTGCAAAGCCGATGACAACACCGAACGGAAACAACAACAATCCCAACCACTGAACAGCAGTAATTTTTGCCACAGGAAACGGCTCGCCAAAAACAAACAGTGACAGGATGAGTGTGCTGATGACACCTGTTATTCTCGCGGTCCAACGAATAATGCCTTGCAAAAGAAGATTACGGTCCAACATAACGAACCTCCTGAAGTGCCCGCACAATCAACTTAGCTTCATTTGATGCGCCCCCCGCACCGCCAGCCAGATCGTGCTAGTTAATTGAACATCATTAGGTGGTCCAACAACGGCAGCGGAGTGCCAATATTTCGAGTGTCACAATCGTGTCTTGGTGATACGTCGGTGTGGCTAACCCCTGTCACGCTCTTGGTTGCACGGGAGGCTGGGGCTCTCGATCTGTTGGTGGAGTGTCGAACTTCCATGGTCGATAAGTGACCAACTCAGGATGTTCGATCGCGAACGATTGAGCGATATAACAGTTCCAGCATACAGGTTCGTAATTACTTAGAACCTCCGACATGTCAGCGATCGGTACCTGTTTCCATTGAAGGAGTTTCCCCGCTGGATTTCGCAGAGCCGGCTTATGGTCGGTGAAATGCAGTTCAGTGAATGTCACTCCACAATATACACACTGCTTTCCGCGATACCACTTCATCAAGACTCCATGGACCAGACAGTCACTTGGCGCGACGGTCAGATCCAGGAGACATTCCTGCCCACAATCTTTTTTCTTAGGCCAGCGGGAACAGTTCTGCAATCGGATGTCCGCCGCCCCAACGGCTGATGTTAATGCCGCCTCCAATACATCAACTTCAACATATGCTGAACTTTTGGTCTCTGGGCAGGTCACGATTTGTGTGCCGCCATACTTCGAGCGGACACGAAGGAGCCAGCGGATGCCGAAGAAGGAAGCCACAGCTATTAAGACTATCGCCGTGACTATGAATAAGTCGGCTGTGGTGTCCATGTTTTTGACCTCCTTCTCCGGCAAGCTGGAAAATCAGAGCGCTTCGATTGCCGCTCGCAATTCCCGGTACAGAGCCGGCGGTCTGAGGCAGGTCGTCTGTGGATGTGAACTGTAGGCCCAGTGGGCAACCAGGTGCCTGTGTATTACTCAGACCGCCCACTTTCCGACCAAGCAACCAGAGTGCCGAGTGGGTGGCGATGAAAAAGCGGCTTTTTAAGGAATCACTTGATGAGTCGGTGCGGAAGGCTACTCAGCATTGGGAGAAAACTCACGTGGTTCGGCATCACACGACCAAACCTCTAAGCGCAACGCCGACAGCGTAAGAGAGGGCAGCAGCGGCCGACCCGACGAGCAGTGTGGATAATCCGGATCGCCACCAGACGTCCGTGGACCATCGACTCTTCACCGAGCCAATGATAAAGAAAACGATTCCCGTCGCGACCACCGACAAGACAATCGCCTGATCCGATCGAAACAAGAACGGCAACAGTGGCACCAACCCGCAAACCACGAAGGCGCTGAACGTACTGGCGGCTGCGATCCAGGGTGAACGTGCCGAATGAGGTAAACCGTATTCATCGGTGAGCATTGTTTGGACCCACCGATCGGGATCGGAGGTAATCAATTCCACCACCCGATCCAGATCTGCCCCGTCAAATCCCTTTCGAGCAAAAATCTGACGGACTTCTTCGCGCTCGCCTTCGGGTGCCACTTCGATATGCCGACGTTCAATCGCCTCCAAACGTCGCATATCATCGTGTTCCGCTTTAGTTCCGAGGAAATTGCTCGCCGCCATCGAGAACCCGTCAGCGATCAAGTTCGCGAACCCTAGAATGATAATCACGATTGGTGATAACCCGGCGCCGACAACGCCCGTTACCACGGCAAACGTCGTTACGGCGCCATCGATGCCGCCATAGATCCAATCGCGAAGGTAGTTGTGACTTGGTCCAGCGGACAGGCGTGCATCGATCGCTTCAACTGTATGTTCGTGTTCCATGTAAAATTCAGCCGCAGATTTCCGCTGAAAGACGCAGATCAGAGATTAATAAGACGTTCAATTTTTGTCTTTCTGATCCGCGTTTATCTGCGCAAATCTGCGGCGTTTTAATGTCCTACCCTTCAGCCACTCCGGTAATTCGGTCGACACGAATACGAAATACGACTGGGTCAGGCGAGGCAGCGTCTTGAGCCAACACGGACTCGACCGGCGTAAGCTTCGGGAAACGACTGAGCAGCTTGCCGAGAATTGCAACGCGTTCGCTCGGGAGGTTCACTTCTTCAAACGTTCCGTACGCAATCACACTACGCCACTCAATGTCACTCTCAACGACATCCACCTGCAGGCAGGCTCGTGGCTGAGCGTGCAGTGCATCGATCTTACGACCAGGTAATGAGTGACTGTAAATGAACCCATCCGCGAATACGTAATTGATCGGAATAACGTACGGTTCTCCGTCCGCAATGCAACCAAGTCGCCCGAGCCTACCTTCCTGTAACAAAGCCAGTGCTTCGTGATTTGTTAATGGCCTGGTCATAGTTGAACATTCCAGTTCGGTTGTCGGATCCGAACCTCCAAAACCAATCGTCACAAGACGCTTGCGTACAAGCGCGAGAATTACCGCTGTTTCTGAATCGTGATCGAGACCATCATAACGGAAGTGTTTGCGGTTCGATTATACGATACCCAGAACCCGAGATTATCGTAACGCACAAGCTTGTACATCGATCCATCCGGTTTCACGTTAATGTCTGGTCCGACTACCGTCCGATAGTCCGGCGCTCCAACTCCTCCGAGATAGTCAACTGAAATTCCGATAACCTTATTTGAGGCGTCAAACAGCAGTTGCGCAGTTTCCTGCTCGCTGAGAACATACAACTCCTGGTCGTCAATCCTCATTCCCTTACCAAGTTTCGCGTGCGCCTCATCTGCGGTCATGCCTAATCGGACACCTTTGTAGTCGGTCATTAAAGGCTGTTGAGCGGGTTTTGTGTTAGTCAGGGAAGTCGCCGCAGGTGTAGTCGGCTTCCGCGATTGGCCCTCAACGATAATAACCGTGAACGAGAACACGATAGCCACGAACAACACAAATCTTGTCATGTCCATCACCTCCAAGGAGAGATCACTTTCCAGCCGAAACGGGCGCAACCGTTGTGCCGACGAACATTCCACTATTCGGCTAAGAATTCGACAGTCTTGTCGCGCAAATTGCGGGCTTTTGCTCATCTGGGTCAGTGAAATTTCCCAATGTGGCTCGCTGCCTTAGCGGTGGTTTAAGGACGACGATATTTGGCTGGTAAATGGTCCATTTTCGGAGCTGAGGTCGCGTCCTGCACGGCATATCTGTTGCCCGACTTTAGGATGGCAGCGTGGTGCACCAATCAAGACGCTGAAGGAGGGAAGGAAATGAACTCCAGTAGACCAGACAAACTTGTGCCTGCCGGGAACGTCAATCGCAGAAAATTCTGCAATCGATTGTTGACCACATCTGCGGTGATGTTAGTTGCGGCGAATTGTAAATCTCCAGCAGTGGCAGCTACACCCTCGTCATATCCTGCAGTAAGGATTGATGGCGCTGAAACGATGTCGCCGAATTCGTTTTTGCTATTCAACTATCCAAATAGATGGGATCCGGCGATCCTGATTCGGGCAGCAGATGGAAAATACTACGCGCACGGTCAGAAGTGTTCACACCTTGGTTGTTCCGTCAACTTTAACCGCGAGGAAAAGTGTCTCCAATGCCCATGTCATAGCGGCGCCTACGACATGAAGTCGGGATTGGCGTTGCATGGTCCACCGAGACGTCCGTTAGATCGCATCTTTCTCGAAATGCGTGGCGGCCAATTGTGGGCAGTGGGACGAACAAACGACTGCGACGCGTTTGTAACTACTGCGGTGGAGTGAGTCTTTGGAGTGCGGTGACTGGTCACCGCTTTGTTATGCCGCAGCTTGCAGCGTTCGCATAGGCTGGTCGGGACCGCACTCCAAAGCTACTGATGATTGTGCGGGGTGCCGTAAGCAGCGATGATTCGCTTGCGGATCTCTTCGATGGGCAGTTTCTGTTTTTCCAACTGATAGGCCATCAACGCCTCACCAATGCAGATGCCGCAGCTCTCGCCGTGTTCAGTGACAAAACAGCTGTGAAGACTCTTATGGCCCAGGCTCATGTCGCAATGGCAGTAGCAGGGAAGCTGAGCGAGCGTCTGGGGGATCTTCCTGGCAGCTTCATATGCGAGTCGTTGATTCCCCCAAAACATTTCGGGGGAAAGTGTTGGTGCCAGGGTGTCGACCGCCGGCGCTGTCGTGTAGTACGCAGGCACACGCTCAGCTTTCGGTGATGGCCGTTGCGGCGGTGCCGGTTGTGTCTGATTTGCAACTGGCGCGCTGGCCGTGTGATCGTGTGAGGTGCCTTTAGAGCAGCCAACGGTGATAACAAGCGCTCCTACGATTATGAGTCCGATGAGTGTTCTGTTCATGAGTTCACCTTAGGTGTTCGATAGACGTCAGGTTGTAGCCAACCGTGCGGTTCAATGAACGTCGTGTAAAAGAGTCAGTACCACCTCGCGGTAGCGGGTGGGTGCGAAGCCTAGATTCAGCCGCAGATTCACACAGATGAACACTGATAGAGTTAACAAACGATGAGACCATATCTTTTAATCTGATCTGCGTCTATCCGCGTAAATCTGCGGCTGAATCTAGGCTTCCTCAGCTCGTCTATTCCCGGTTCAGCGGCAATCGAATCGTGAACGTCGAACCTCGTCCTAGCTTGGATTCAACCTGAACACTACCACCATGCGCGCGTGCGATTCGACGTACCGCGGGAAGGCCCAGTCCGGTACCTTCGCGTCTGGTCGTAAAGAATGGATTGAAGATTCGTGTTTGATCTTCTTCACCGATCCCACGACCATTGTCTGATACCTTGATAACTGCATCCTCTCGATCGGCCGTGTCCTGATCCGTCGAGACACGAACCTTCACTTCGCCGTTGCCTTCAGTTGCATCGATGGCATTGAGGATCAAGTTCAATACAGCATCTTCGATTTGAGCCGCGTCGATACTCACAACGATCGGATCGACGGGTGGTTCATAGTTGATCGTAACGCGCCCACCTCGAGCATCCGTCTGACTGAGTTGACCACGCGCCAGGTTTACGGCGCTCCGCACG
>DATJKB010000741.1:0-6939 GCA_035491875.1 Pyrinomonadaceae bacterium
GAATTCTTGTCCCCGAGTGGCGATCACCAAAGTCACCGAACAAGTGTGCCAGTGCGACTCCAACGGGTGTTTTTGAAGAAGTTGATGATTGGCCCAATCATGCTGTCATCAGTCGGCGCACTCTCATCATAGGACCAGTAGACAAACATCGCTCGGCCAATAACGAGGTCGCGCGGAACAAACCCCCAGTAGCGGCTATCTTCGCTGTTATTACGATTGTCGCCCATCACAAAATAGCTGGCGTCGGGAACAGTAATCTCGCGGCCGTCACCTTCAGCGCGAAACACCTCGTAATCGGCAGACTCATCGTTCGAATCCGGCCGGTAAAAGACGTCATATTTGTCGTCCGGTTTCGCCTCTGGTTCGCTAACGATTTTTAGCGGCGCCTTAGGGTTGTATTCGATAGCATCAATCCTGTGCTCCGGCAGAACCTTATCATTAACGACGATGTTGTGGCCCTCGATGCGAATGCGGTCGCCGGGCAGTCCGATTACGCGTTTTACGTAGTTAGTGACGATAGGTTTGTTGTCGGCCCTCTGATCGCGACTGGGATCGTAGCGGTTGCCGGGGTATTTGAAGACTATGATATCTCCGTGCCTGATTTCGCGTTGGGGCAAAAAAGGAAGCGAGGCGCCTGGCGCAAAGATGAATTTGTTCACCAACAAGTGATCGCCGATTGTGATCGTATTCTGCATTGATCCTGTCGGCACCTTAACGGCCTGAACGATGAACGTCATTCCGAAGAGGGCCATGATCACGGTGACCACTGCCGATTCAAAGTACTCTCGCACCACTGTCTTCCGAGGTCCCTTGGGCGGCGCTACTACCGGCGGAGTCGACGAATGACCGTTGCGACTGAACAGGCGCGAGAGTGAAAACGAGCGAGGCTTTACAGTAACTTCTTCGGCGCCGGTCGTTGCTTCGGTTGTCTTGTCTTTTGAGGTCTTGCTAACCATTAAAAAGCCATCCTAGATACGTTATTAACCACGGTCAAGTTTAACTCGGTCGTTTCTGAGGAATATCGGTCGCGCGTTCCAAGGCGACTCTCAACTGATGTCCGCTTCGGCCTCGCTCATCGCTGCGAGTGCCGCCCTGGCAGCCGCCGCCTCCGCCGTCTTGATGGAATGACCTTCACCCTGAATCTTTCCACCATCCCAATTCACTTCAACGTAAAAGGTTCTTTGGTGCGGCGGCCCCTGGGTCTCGATAACTACATAACGTGGGGCGGGCCGGCGTTCAGCCTGAAGTTTTTCCTGTAACAGAGTTTTGTAATCAGCGCTGGCTGCAGAGAGTGGATTCGCTGCCGCCAACTCCTCTTGTAATGCCAAACAAAGATAGTTTGTCGCCGCGTCGAGTCCGCCGTCCAAAAAAATTGCGCCGGTGATCGCTTCAAAGACGTCTGCAAGCAGCGCGTTCTTCTGCCTACCACCACTTTTTTCTTCGCCACGGCCGAAGCGCAGAAAACTCCCGAGTTGCAACCGTTGCGCAGCCTTCGCCAGGGTCGGTGCGCTAACCAACCGGTGCTTCATCCGTGAGAGTTCGCCTTCCGTTCCATCTGGGTACGTGTTGCAAAGATAGTCTGCCACCGCGAGGCCAAGCACCGAATCGCCGAGAAACTCAAGAGACTCGTTGTGGAGTTTTCGTGCTTGTTCGTCGTCACCGGGTGCCACCTGCTCATGCGCCCAGGAGCGGTGAGTCACGGCGCGCTCAAGAAGAGCGCGATCTCGGAAGGTGTAACCTACGATTCGCTCGAGGTTTTGTAGATCTGTGTCTGCTTCTAGCGGATCTTTCAAAATGCGACGATTATAACAAAACGCCGGAAGCGAGGCTGACGGCAACGCTTCCGGCGTTAGAGGTGAAACTAAAACAAACGGTCTATTTCCGAGGCCGTTTGGTAGCCGGCTTCGCCGGCGTTGTGGTGGTTGTAGCCGGAGTGGTCGGCTTTGGATTAGTTGTCGTTCCAGTATTCGAAGCGGTATTGGTGCCCGGTGCAGGTGTCCCATTCGTAGCCGCACCATTGCCAGACGTTGGCGTTGCCGCTGGGGCGGAAACCGGCAGCGAGGTCAACGGCGTTGGTTCGGGCGGTAAAGGCTTCGAAAGGATTCCGGCGACGAGCGCATCCATCCCGACAACCGAATCTTTATTTCGGAACTTGTACCACTGAGTCAAGCTGTCGCTCCACGCCTTCTTCTCATTCACTAATTTACTATCTGCTGATGCAGTGGCGACGGCACGCGCATAGGCGTCAATCATGCGATCGACGACTTGATTGATATTCTCCAAGGCGAGCTTCTGCTCGGGGCTCTCATCCTTGCCGCCGAACTTAGCCTTGTAGTCGTCGGAGAGCTTTGCGTATGGACCAGCTTCATAAGCGGTCGCGATCTTATCGTAGGTGAATGGCGACTTCTTCAAACTGCTCTCGAACTTCGCTGCTTTAAGCAGAAGAGGAAGCGCCCCAGCCGGGTCCTGCGCAAGGGTGTTGATGCCGATGTAGTAGGTCAAGAATGCGAGGGCTTCATCTTTATTTGGAAACGGAGTCCACGCCTCCAGGGTCTTGCCTGACTCGATCAACTGGATAGTTTTACGGGCGTAGTTGAGAGCTTCTCCATTGAACGCGTTGTTCTTGGCGCTGGATGCAAGATAGCCCGCATAACCCAAGTCCATCAGGATCTTCAGGTTCTCGGGCTCATCCTTAAGGATCTCGCCGCCAAGTTTGAATGCTTCAGGATAATTCTTGTCGGTGTAAAGAATCTTCTGAAAAGTCCCCTTCCGAGTTTCTTTCTCATACAGAGTGACAAACTTCTTCAAGTACTGCGTTTGCGGGGTATCTTCTGTGGAGCAGGCGGTTAAATACTTCTTAGCTGCCTCGTAAGCTTTTGGTTGCTGATCAGTCTTAAACGTATCAGTAAAAGTTTTGTACCAGGCTGCCTTGTTCTCATCAGTGCATTGATCCTGGGCGAATGTGTCAGTTGACAGGGAGTTGGCGACGGCCGGGAATGCCAGCAGGGCTAAGGTCGCGCCAATTGTTACTAACCTAATTATTGTTCTCATTAGTGGTCCGAACCTCCAAAGACTTTCTGAAAGCAATCCCCGCGCCGATCACGCGTCGCTTACAGGGGTTTTAAGATGCTCAACACGCAGATAGCGGTTGCCGCTTTATGCGTGCTGAGGTAAGCCATCGAACTTTGATGTATGCCGTGAAAAAAGACGTCCGCAATATTCCTGCAACTCTCACAAGCGTGTCAAGTATTTGTACGTGTTCTTTACAAATGGAGGCTTGCAAAAAAACGCCGGAGCCGTTTTGGGCGGCTCCGGCTGGTATCTATTTGAACTAATTCAATTCTTAGGGCTGATTGGGTTGAGTACGACGTGGCCTTTGGCCCGGTGCATTTTGGTCAGGCGTTTTAGTCGGCGTAGTCGGCAAAGTGGTCGTGTTATTCGCCGGCTCATTACGTTTCTCAATCGGCATCAACACTCGCTTAACTGTTCCTCGCAGCGCGGGACTTTGAGTGGGAGCAGCCTGCGGAGAAGGCTGCGCAACTGCTGGTGAAATTGAAGGTACAGTTGCTGTGGCGTTTTGCTTAGTCTCCGTAGCCGTGCTTCCCGGCGTTGTTGTTGTATCACCATTCTCTGCTGCCGCTTCTTCGGCGTCCGCGACCTCTTTCTCTTCGTCGTCGAGCGTGTCAGCGACTTGCATGTTTGTCGGAGTCCCAAAGCGATGATTCAACTCGCGATAGATCGTCCCCGCAACGGCTGCCGGGAAGTGGTGGCGCGCGTCGGTTCCTTGAGTGATGACCACAACTGCCAGACGTGGGCTGACGAGCGGCGCGTATGAAGTGAACAAACCGACCCAGCCGCCCTGACCGATGCAGGTCCCGGTTTTACCCGCAACCGTTTGCAGCGGATCGTAGGCACGACGGCCGGAACCGTAGTTCACAGCGCCTACCATGCCGGGCACCATTCGCTGCCAAACATCCGAACTGATTTCGAGCTGACGGCGCACTTTAGTGTTGAGCTTTGGTGCGCGTGAAATTTGCGGCGTGAGCAACTTACCACCGTTTGCCATCGCCGATACCAAGGTTCCCAATTGCATCGGCGTCACTTCGAAACCGTCTGCGTGGGAAAACATTCGGCGCTCGACAAACCCTGGCTTGTTTTCAGGTAACCGGCCCGCAAATTCGTAATTCACATTTGCCCCGGTCTTTTCGCCTAACCCAAGGTCCTTCGCGTATTCCACCATCTTGTCAAAACCTAATTGACTGCCTACGCGTTGGAAATAAGGATTATCGGAATGAGCAAGAGCAGAGGTTAGATCGATACGTACGGTAGACGCCGTTTCGTTTACCGGAATCACGTTTTCAGCGAGGCCAGCAACACCCGTGACAAGCTTAATTGTAGAACAAGGTTTGAATCCTCTGCGAAGTCCCCACTCCTGATTCACAACGGCATAAACGCGACCAGTTATTGGATCCATCACAACAACTGTTCCCGCATGATTCCCCAGCGCGTTTACCGCAACGCGTCGTACTTCCGGATCCTCGTTAGTTAGATCATCATTTGCGATGAACGTCTGAACTTCGTTACGCATCGCCGCGTCGATTGCTCTTTGGCGAGCGATCGCTGCAAGACGTGCGGCTTCAGCGCGCCGGCGCGCTTCTAAGAGATCACGACGATGGCGCGACGCAACCCGACGCAATTCCGCAGCGCGCTCACGCCTGGTTAACGGACGTCGAAGTCTTCGTTGGAGTGCACTTAATGCGGCTGACTGTTCACGAGCAACCAACTGCCGTTGGCGACGCACACCGCGCGCGGACATCCGACTACGACCACGGCGAGAGGAACGCGCGTAAGTGCGACCTCCGCGCCTCGAGGTTCGTCGATTTCGCGCCGTGGCTTTCTTGCTCTTTTGACTGCGCGCACTACGACCTCGACCGCTCGAGCTGGAACGCTTCTTACCGAAAATGTCCGCAGAAAAACTTAGAGAAAGAATAATGAAGAATATGAAGGCGATACGTCGCAGTTGAAGAGGAAACGGATAAGTCATCAGGGTCAGCTACCTTTCTTTAGGGACTTACTTACCAGGCCAGGCGGCAAGTGGGGTTGAAATTCTTAGTGCGCCGGGTACAAACACCGAAAAGGCGCAGCTAGCACCCTTCCTCATTTCCAAAACAGCTTGTGCAGTTTTGAGAGTCAAAATACTCTCCTTAGGCTCAATATATACTTAACCCTTCGTCTGCAACATTTGAGGTGGGAAGAATTCCCTAAATGGGCGGTCCCTGGGGACATTGATTCGAGACCGACGCAAATATAACATCCCTCCAGGAGCGTGAGCAACAGAAAAGTAACGGATTATACATAAATCACCGGAAGCGTTGAGTTGAACTAAACTAGCGAGTTCCTTATGTCTTTTGATCGATGTATGACAACCCTGCATAGAGTGCAAACTTCTTAATCACCAATGAAGATCACCGCACTAGTCCAGAGTTTTCGCGCGCGCCTGTTGTTGTTGCTGGCGCTGATGCTGGGAATAACTTTGGGAGTTCAGTACTACGTCAACTCGCGGTCGGTTCGTAATAACGCGCACGTCATAATGGAGCAGGAACAAGCCATCATGACCGGCATCGCCCTGGGCATTCAGAGCCTTCAGAGTCGCGAGTATCTCGACAAGATCGTGGCAAGCGTTCAAACTCCCCTTCTTAATGACCAAACGGGCCGCGTCAAGAACATTCTTCTCATCGACGACTCCGGCAACATTCTCGACAGCATCGTCCCGGAATACAACCCGGTGAACCGTGATGATGGAACGGTTCAGTATTTCCAATTCAAAGATCTGCCGCTTCCGCCATTACGGAGCGCGGCGCAGCTTGTCGACGAAGAGGAACAACGCCCGAGCTGGATGCCGCCGTCCACCAATGTAGATTTCGGCGAGGCAGGCGCCTTCTATTTCCCGGTGGAAACTGACAAAGGACGAAGATTTATTCTGGTCGAGCTGGGGTCAGCTAACTCCCTGACGAATACCCTCGAACGGCGCGCGACCGAATCAGCGCTCTATACGCTCGTACTTCTCGTTGTGACAACCATGGTTACCGCTTTCTTCGTTTGGCGCTTCACACGGCCAATAAAAGAACTGTCGACAGCAGCTCGGCGTGTTGCAAGTGGGAACTTTGATGTCCAGGTTCCTGCAGATCGCGGTGATGAGATGGGCACCTTGGCGGCGTCGTTTAATGAAATGACGGCGCGGCTCGGCCGAGCGCGCCAATTGGAAACACAACTTCATCAAGCTGAGAAAGGAGCGGTCGTCGGCCGGCTCGCCGCGGCAATCGCTCACGAGATTCGTAACCCGCTTAACTACATCAATCTAACTTTGGACCACCTGCGATCGTCGTTTGCGCCGGCAGATCCCAACAAGCATGACACGTTTATCCGGCTGACGGACCAACTGAAGACCGAGGTAGCGCGCATCAATCGACACATAACTGACTTCCTTAAATATTCAAGGCCGACAAAACTGGAACTGCAAGGCGTCGATGTTCGCGCGGAAGCTGAGGACGCACTGCGAATTATTGAACCACGTGTTGAAGAGCGAGGAATTCAAACAGAGATCGTTCAAGAAGAAGACTTGCCGAAGATTCTCGCTGATCCGGAGTCGTTGCGTTCAGTGTTCACGAATCTGGTCATCAATGCCGTAGAAGCGATCGATGGTTCGGGCGGAACGGTCTCTATTCATCTGTCGAAGGCGAATGATGATTTTGTTCGGATTGAGATTAGCGACACCGGCTGCGGCATTCCGGCGGATGACATCACGAAGCTGTTCGAACCGTATTTCTCGACAAAAGAGACTGGCACTGGATTGGGTCTGGCCATTGTGAAGAAGGCGATTGACGATCATGGAGGCACAATCGCGGTGTCTTCAAAACCAGGAACTGGAACGACGTTCAC
>DATJKB010000742.1:0-10822 GCA_035491875.1 Pyrinomonadaceae bacterium
ATACGCCGCTGAATAATTCGGATCCGCGTTCATCGCGTCTGAACCATCCAGCGACTTAGCCGTTGGAAAACGAATATCGCGCACGACAATATCTTTGACAGTAACCTGCATCTTTTGAGTTAGTGGAGGTGGAAACAGCGCGGCTTCGGTCATCGTTTAAGCGACTACTCTTGAACTACGCCAGCGGTCGACGGCCACGGCAATCACGATAATGGCGCCGATGATGATCTCCTGAATGTAGTTGTGCCAACCAACCTGCTGACATCCATTGCGTAGGAAGGCCATTATCAAAGCGCCGATCATTGAACCGACAATGCTTCCTTCGCCTCCATTCAAACTACCGCCGCCGATTACCACGGCAGCGATGATGTCGAGTTCTGATCCTGCTGCAACGGTTGGATCACCCTGGCGCAGACGCGACATTTGCATCACGCCGGCGAGACCGAACAATAAACCAGCGAGTCCGTAGATCCAGATCTTGAGACGGTCCGTGGCGATGCCACACGCACGCGCCGCCGCTTCGTTTGAACCGAGCGCGAAAACTCTTCGCCCGAATACCGTGTTGCGTAAAACGATCGCCGCCGCTACCGCGAGTACGATGGTGATCCAAACTCCCGGAGCAACCAATAACCACGGTGGATTTGGAAACATCACGAGTAGTTCGTTTAGCCAGTTGTCCGGCATATTTACAGTCTGCTGGCCGGCGACCCACTTGGCTGTGCCACGCGCAACACCCAACATCCCCAAGGTTGCGATGAATGGAACCACCTTTAAGCGCGTGATCGCGAGACCGTTAACGACACCAACGAGTCCACCAACAAGAATGCCGGCAATCAACGCCGACGTAGGTGACCATCCGTGATTGATACCGAGTGCTGTAATCACTCCTGTTAACGCGATGGTCGAACCGACAGCGAGATCAATTCCACCACTGATGATGATCATCGTCATACCGATTGCACCGATAGCGACGATCACCGTTTGCGCAAGAACGACGCGTAAGTTGTTAGGCGATAGAAACCGTCCCGGTGTCTCCATCAGCAGCGAGAAGATCACAATAACGAGCACGAGGCCCAATAGTGGACCAAGCCGATTCAGCCAGTTGTGAATCAAGGCGGAGCTCGCAAAAACTCGGTTTTGTTTTACTTCAGCGACCATGATGCGCTAAGTGCGAAGAGCTAAGAGCTAAGAGCTAAGTGCTAAGTGCTAAGTGGTAAGGGCCGGATGCTAAGGAGCTTGGCTCTTCGCTCTTCGCCCTTCGCCCTTTGCTCTTCGCCCTTTGCTCTTCGCTCTTCGCTCTTCTTTCTTCGCTCTTCACCCTTACTTCAAATACTGATCCAGCGGCGGATGAAGCAAGGTCTGGATCTCCGCGGAATTCAAATTGTCGGGCGTCACCAAAGTCACACCTGTGTCGGTAGTCTTCTCCACCGTCTTCCCCAGGAGGTGGTCCACCATCGTCTTCACACCCAGGTAGCCCATGTTGAAAGGATTCTGCACGACGATGCCATTGAGTTGATTAGTCTTCATTGCATCAATGAAAGACTGGCTCGCATCGAAACCAACGAAGAAGATCTTGCCAGCCTTGCCAATATCCTGAAGCGCCAGCAGCATTCCAGCGGTTGATGATTCGTTAGGTGTAAAGATGCCCTGCACCTGGTCTCCAAACTGATTCAACAGATTTTCGGAAGCACGCTTGGCGGTATCGCGTGTTGCGCCGGCGTATTGATCGGTGGAAACCAATTCGATGCCCGGAAACTTCGATTTCATCTGACTCAAAAAACCTTCTTCCCGCTCATTCGTACTAGCCGAGCCTTCTGCGTACCGCAGCAGCAGCACCTTGCCTTTGCCATTTAGTAATTGGCCCAACCGGTCGGCCGCTAACGTGCCCCCTTTTCGATTATCGGTGGCGACATAACTCACGAAAGCATCCGAGTTAAGACCCGAATCGATGATGACTGTCGGAACGCCTGCGCGCTTTGCTTCTTCGACGGGACGCGCCAGGGCTCGATTATCGAGGGGGGCCAACACGATGCCACTCACACCCTTCGTTGTGAAACCTTCGACAGTTTGAATCTGCTGCTCGCGATCGTCTTCACGCAGAGGACCTTGCCAAATCACTTCCACTTCATTCCCCTGCGCTGAAAGTTCGGTTGCAGCTTTGTTGGCGCCCGCATGAATGCTCTTCCAAAATTCGTGGGTAGTGCCTTTAGGTATGACGGCGATCGTCAGTTTCTTTTTGCCGTTCGTGCCCGCACCATCGGGTTTCGTGCAGCTCCAAGCCACGATGACAATCAAACTTAGGGCCATACACCCCAACACTATTCTTCGCATAAAGTATTTTCCTCCGATGTCCGACACACTTTAGTTTGTCGTGACTCACGCGACGTTCAACGCACATCGTTGGTAGCCACCATCGAATGACGACGACAAACTGAAGTGTATCGGACAAGTTTTAATCGGCTGCGACGATAGGATTACCCAACTCGCCGATTACTTCGATCTGAACCTGCATAACATCACCCGCACGAAGAAACACTGGTGGTTTTCGAGCGAAACCCACGCCCGAAGGGGTGCCGGTAGCAATCACGTCACCCGGTTCAAGCGTGATTGATTCGGTAATGAATTCGATTAATTCAGGCACGCCAAAGATAAGTTGCTTTGTGTTTGAGTCCTGCATCGTCTGCCCGTTGAGAACGAGTTTGATCGAAAGTCTCTGTGGGTCTGGAATTTCGTCGGTCGTAACAATGGTTTGGCCCATGGGCGCAAAGGTGTCGCACGACTTTCCGCGTTGCCATTGACCATCGGAAAACTGAAAGTCGCGCGCGCTGACATCGTTGAAAGCAGTGTAGCCAAGCACATGTTCGTAAGCCTGTGCAGCGGTTACATTCTTTGCTCGCCGACCAATAACCACCGCCAGTTCAGCTTCATAGTCGACTTGTGTACTCGTCGCAGGTATCACGACGGGTTCGCCGGGACCGATTACGCACGTAGCAAACTTCGAGAACAGTACCGGACGTTCAGGGATCGGCATGTTGCTTTCCGCGGCATGATCGCGGTAGTTGAGTCCGACGCAAACAATCTTTCCTGGCCGTGGTACGGGCGCGTGCCAGTATGCTTCCTGGCGTGGGACAAGCCACCCTTTTTCCATTGCGAGTGGTAGTTTACTCGTGTCGGCAATGAGTTGTTCGTAAGTCTCGCGCGCCTTTTGGAACCATGGGCCATCCATGTCAAACCAAGCGAGGAGACTAGAAGGACGCGCGGAGGAATCAAAAAGCTTCTCGCAATCCAACCGAAAGCCGGTATCGTGATCGCCCTGAGCCAGAAGAATACCGAAGCGCGGTGACTGAAAGTTCGTCTCTTCATTTGAAAAACAAATTATTCGCATCGAACTATTTGTAGGCGGGCGACCCTCCGTAGCCGCCCGCATTTCTTCCATGTTGAGTATTGCGCGACATCAGCGGACGGCCACGCGGGCCGCCCCTACAATCACGACGTCAACGGTGGTCCGTCGTAGATGATCACATAAAGTTCCTGTGGTCCATGGACGCCGATGGCGAGCGTCAATTCGATATCCGCCGTTCGAGATGGACCAGTAATAAAGGTAACTACGGGACTTATCTCTTCGTCGCTTTGTAAAAACGACAATGCTTCGCCGAGTGTGGAATAGATATTCGACGCCTCAACGATCGCGATATGAACCGGCGGCACGAGTGAAATCAACCGGTGTCGCTCGCGAGACGAGTCGAGGATCAACGTTCCTGTTTCGGCGATCGCGGCTTGCGCCGTGGTGATTCCAATATCGACATCAAACATCTCAGCTGACGATGGCGTGATCCCAACCTCATCAATTTGAACAGCAACAAGGCGAACCAATCGCTCTAAGCCTTTGGCATCAGACAACGCGATGCTACGCGGATTGAGTTGCGTATGCTTCAGCTCACTGATAATCCTGGTGAGTTCATGAACAATCTCTAATTCGGTTCGGGCGATAACGCAGTGTCCGTTGACGGCTTCCAGATTTGTTTTGAAGAGCTCGATGTTAGAAAGTTCGGAGACGGGCGAACCGTTTACTTGAACACTAGTGGGTGCAAGATGTTGGGCAAGAACACGCCGATCGTGTTCTCTCGATGCGGCCAGGTGCTCGCGAATCGAAGCCAGAATGTGTTCCCGCGCGTCCCTCGTGTTAGTCGTTTCCATCACCCTTTAACTCATTCCGCCACCGATCACGAAAACTGGTTGAATCA
Organism: Pyrinomonadaceae bacterium; assembly: GCA_035491875.1. Lineage (GTDB taxonomy): Bacteria > Acidobacteriota > Blastocatellia > Pyrinomonadales > Pyrinomonadaceae > PSRF01. Next base: position 4,245 of record DATJKB010000742.1, read on the forward strand.
AGTGGTCGCAAATCACGCGCGGCCGTCCACGCCGCCAGCGGTGTGAACATTCGAGTCGTCGGCTTGTCGCCGATTTTTCCTTCCCGCACAAATAGACCTTGAAACATGCGACCTAAACGAGTGCTCAGGTTGTAGAGGCTCGGGCTCGTCATGATGCGGGCCCAAACCTTGAAGGCCAGGCGTTCGCTCATGTTCTTCTTCGCATTACCCGGCGTGTGCTCGGTGATCTCAGCGCGCAAATGCAAAAGCAATTGCGGTATATCGATCTTGACCGGACAAACTTCACGACAGGCACCGCACAAGCTCGACGCATAAGGAAGTTGCGCGGCCTTCTCGAGTCCGATCAATTGAGGCGTGATAACGGCGCCAATCGGCCCGGGATACACCGATCCGTACGCGTGACCACCGATCTGCTGATACACCGGACACGCATTCAAACAAGCTCCGCAGCGAATGCACGCGAGCGATTGTCGAGTTATCGGATGGGCCAACATTCGCGACCGGCCGTTGTCGAGCAATACAACGTGTACCTCTTCGGGGCCTTCATCTCGGGAGTTTTTCTTCACCCCAGTTATGAACGACTGGTACGCAGTCAGACGCTGACCGGTGCCCGAACGTGGCAGGAGTTTCAGAAACACGTCTACATCGGCAAACCGCGGTATCACTTTTTCGATTCCCATCACGGCGATGTGAATTCGCGGTAAGCTGGTTGTCAAGCGAATGTTTCCCTCGTTCTCGACGATGAGAATCGTTCCCGTTTCTGCGATTCCAAAGTTGACGCCGCTGATACCCACGTCAGCCGCTGCGAAACGATCTCGCAGCGTGTTGCGAGCTGTTTTTGTGAGTTCGGCAATGTCGTCAGTTGGCGCGATGCCCAGTTCGTCAGTGAACAACTGAGCGATCTGTTTTTTTGATTTGTGAATGGCCGGAGCGATTATGTGCGAAGGGGTTTCATGCGCGAGCTGGATTATGTATTCACCCAGATCCGTTTCGACGACCTCCAGCCCCGCTGCTTCAAGAGCGTCGTTCAAGTGCGTCTCTTCGGTCGTCATGCTTTTGCTTTTGACAACCGTTTGCGCGCCAGTTTTCGAGGTAATGTCGCAGATTATTGCGTTCGCCTCCGCGGCGTTTTCTGCCCAGTGAAACTGAACTCCGCGCGCTTCAGCATTAGTGACGAACTGCTCGAGGTATTGATCCAGGTGACTTAGCGTCTCGTCTTTGATCGCGCGCGCGTGTGAACGCAAATCCTCCCAATTAACAAGACCGGCCGCCGCCTCCCGACGACGTTCACCAAACAACGAAGTGGCATTCCGTAAGGCTCCGCGCAGTTGCACATCCGTTAGTGCAGCCTTCGCGTTCTTGTCGAATGTCTCCGTTGTGAGATGGTTCATACTAAGTGTTTCAACACGCGTTGACCGAGATCAGCATGCATCCTTGCCCGTCTCATTCACCCCAGGCTTCAGCCTGGGGTTAAAGGTCGTCTGGAAATCGAAAACCGTTTCAACGGTTTTCATTCAAACACTGATCGCGTGATGATGCCTTTCGGAAACCGTTAAAACGGTTCCTCAAAACCAATCGACGCCTAACCCCAGGCTAAAGCTTGGGGTGAATGAGAGTCGTTAAGAACCCAACTCGCCTCTACGCTTGCGATGCCAGCAGTTCAGCGATGTGCATCACTCGCACTTTGGAGCCATTGCGCGAAAGTCGACCACCAATCTGCATCAAACAACTCGCATCTCCGGATACAACCGCATTCACACCGGCACGTTCAATCGCCTCTATCTTCTGATCCAGGATGGCGACTGAAATCTCGGGATACTTGACTGAGAACGTACCGCCGAAGCCACAACACGCATCAGCATTCGAAAGTTCGACGAATTCAGCGCCACGTACCTGCCGAATCAATGCGCGTGGTTCGCTCTTCAGATTCAGATCTCGCAAGCCGTGACAGGCATCATGCCATGTTAGGCGGCCACTCCAACTCGCTCCAACGTCTTCGACTTTTAATACACGTACGAGAAAAGAACTGAGTTCATAAGTCCGGGCCGCGACAGCTTCTGCTCGCTTGCGCCACTCGTCGTCATCCGCAAACAGTTCAGGAAAGTGGTGGACCATCGCGGTGCACGAACCTGACGGGCTGACGATTGGCTGATCGTTCTTTTCTTCAAAGAGTTCGATGAATTTTTCGGCAACCTGTCGCGCCTCCTTACGATAACCGGTGTTGAATGCGGGCTGGCCGCAGCAGGTCTGACGGGAGTCAAACTCAACCTCGCAGCCCACGCGACGTAGGACTTCGACCGCACTGGTACCAACACTGGCCCATAGCTGGTCGACGAGACAGGTGACGAATAGTGATACCTTCATCGATTGAAGATTGAAGATTGAAGATTGAAGATTTGCGTGTTTGTCATCTCGAGTCATCTAAATGTTGAGACTTTTCCAGTCGCCCTCTATCTTTCAATCTGCAATCTTCAATCTGCAATCTGCAATGTCCTACTTCTCCAGCACAACCACACCCTTCACATACCCTGACAGATGCATGTCTTTACTGAGTGCTGTCTCCACGTCCTGCAGTGTTGAGTACCTGTGCGTAATCATCGGCCGCAGATCGATTTCCCTGTCCTCGATTAACTTTAACGCGCGTCTGTAAATTGTTGGGCGACCGTCCTCATCAAACCCACCCGACGCTCCCACAGTGGTAACAAGCTTTGGCTCCTTGAAGAGCAGGTTATTCAAAACGCTCATGTCAGTACCAGCATGTCCGTGACCATACAACAGAACTGTCGCCTGCTTCCGGATTAATTGAGGAATCAAGGCTACCACTTCTCCTGCACCCGATGCCTCGATTAAATACTCCACGCCTTTGCCGCCCGTGTATTCGCGCACAGTCTCCGGAACTTCATTAGTCGCGGGATCGATCGTTTCACTGGCGCCAAATTGCTTTGCGAGCTGTCTTTTTATGACATTCGGATCAGCGACAATCAAAGATCCATCGTAGCGGACGACGCCGCGCAAGTACTGAACAAACAATAAACCTGCTGGACCAGCGCCACATATCAGGATGGTCCGCACTCGTTGATCTTTTTGAGCGCCGTTGATTGTATGTCTGCTTGGCGTCTTTGCTACAACATCTGACGAATGAAGAATGCAACCAAGCGGCTCCACGAGCGCTGCTTCTGACGAATCGATCCCGGCGGTTACTTTAACGGCATTAACCGCGGGTATCGAAAGATATTCTGCCAGTCCTCCAGGCAATCCGGTGATGCCGTGTTCGCGATAGAACTCGCATTGATGCGAATCGCCGGTGCCGCAATAGTCGCAAAGATTCTCCCGACGGCGACTGACGCAATTGATTCCCTGGTCAACTACCACCGCGTCTCCTCGCGACAAATCATTTACAGCAGAACCAACTTCCTCGATTCGCCCGGCGATTTCATGTCCGAGGATCTGCGGCTGCAATGATAATGGTATCGGCTTGCCGTGTTCGTTCGTGTTGTAGTTTGCGTGTCCGGCGAAGATATGAGCGTCGGTACCACAAATGCCGATGGCTGACACCTTCACGAGCACTTCATGAGGCAAGATGGCGGGACGAGGAACATCGCGGATCTCCAACCGCCCCACGTCGCAAAGGACGCTGGCTTTCATCATTGGCGCCGATGCCGGAGTGGCGCCGATCTGATTTGTCGATAGCGTTGTGCTCAAGAGTCCCTCGGCTTTGCCAGCGCCTTCAGATCGGCATCGATGTCAGTTGTATCGAGCCGTCCTGTATCGCGCAAAATCGAAAAACGCTCCATCGTCTCTCGAATGCCGTCAGCGATCGGCGTCGAAGGAATGTCGCCAATCAACTTGCGTATCTTAGTGTCGTTCATTGCCGGAGCAATTGGAATCGGTGAACCGCCGAAGGTGACGAGATCGCCATTTGAATTTAGCGCCAGTTCGTTAATCAGGTTCGCGATAGCCGACACTTCCACAGTTTCACCATGCAGATTGAAGACGTGGGCTCCCTCCGGCATTTGATCAGCGCAGGCAATGAAAGCTGCGGCCGTATCGGCGACGTACTGAAAGTCTGTGCTGCCTGAAAAACGAATATGAAATGGACGTCGCAAGACCGCTGCTTTCATTGCTTTCGTGGGATCACTTGTCAGGCCAGTATCGCGATTTACGCCGTACACAGTCAGAGGTCTCAATCCGACACTTGATAGCTGATGATCGAGAAAGTAAATACGCGCGTTGCCTTCGTTGGTCCGTTTGAAAACGCCGTAGTGCGTGCCCGGTTCACACTGATCGTTTTCGTCCAGCGGCGTTTCATCTTCGCTCATTCCATAAACCGCAGCCGAACTAGCGTAAACAACTCCAGCGGCACCTAACTCTCGCGCCGCCTCAAACACGTTGAGTGTTCCGATTACATTAACGCGCGCGCCCAGGATTGGATCTGCTTTGCAAGTCGGCACCTGCAAACCCGCAAGATGAATGACAACTTTAGCGTCTGAATTTGATAACGCTGCTGACACGGCGTGTTTGTCAGTGATGTCTCCTCTAACAAAACGAACGGTACGCAAGGTTTCGTCGCTCATAACCGCCGAAAGCCTTCGGGCGTCGTCGCTCAGATCAAAGACAACGGGAGCGTCACCGCGCTCGGCGAGTGCTTTGACAACCCATGAACCAATGCAGCCTTGCGCTCCAGTGATGAAGTAAGTTCGAGCCATCGTTAGATTAAGAATCTTCGACAGGATTTCAGAGTTTCAGGATTTCGGTTTAAGGGTAAAAGCACTTGAAAATCAAATCTCCCCATGTCACTCGCGGTCTATCTTGTAATCCTGGAATTCTGAAATCCTGTCGAACACCTTTCTAATGTAATCGATAAAACCGCACGGCATTATCGTGAAAGATTTTCTGTTGCTCAGTATCACTTAGATCCTTCAGCGCTTCTTGAAACGACTCCAGTACTCGTTCATATGAAGCCGCCAGTAGACAAACGGGATGGTCGCTACCAAACATCAGACGCTGCGGCCCAAACGAATCCAACGCGCAGTCGATGTACGGCCGCAGATCCTCCGTGGTCCAACTGCTCCAGTTTGCTTCCGTAACAAGTCCAGATAGTTTGCACTGAATTTTGGAATACTCCGCGAGCGGTCGAAACTCCCTGGACCAATCGTCAAACTCACCGCTGGCGATCGGTGGTTTCGCCATATGGTCTATCACCAGATGCAGAGTCGGACAATGTTCAGCGACAGTCCGAACGTGTCGCAGATGTCGCGTGTGAACTAATAGGTCATAAGACAAACCATGCGCAGCAAGTTGATTCAGTCCCTGAAGCACCGCCGGTTGTGCCAGCCAATCATCATCGGGTTCGCTCTCAACCAGATGCCGCACTCCTTTGAATCGCGGATGCCGGACTAGTTGTTTGATCTGATTGTCCACTGTGGAGCTCATTAGATCTACCCAACCCACCACGCCGGCAATAAACGGGTATCGATCCGATAGTTCCAAAAGCCAGTTCGATTCCTTGATACTGTTGCTTGCCTGCACCAAAACAGTTTTCTCAACACCATTTGCTTTCAGAACGGGGTCCAGTGCCGGAGGCAAGTAATCTTGATACAAAACTCCGAGATCACTCGACATCCACGGGTAATCAAAACGGCCCACCTTCCAGAAATGTTGATGCGAGTCGATGATCATGCCCTTCGTTCTTTTCTCATTCTCCCCTGGCTTTAGCCTGGGGATCAGAGACACCTCTAGTTTCGCGCTAACCGTTTCAACGGTTTCATTTCGCGCCGAGAAACCGTTAAAACGGTTCCCACTCATCAACACGGCTAGACCCCAGGCTAAAGCCTGGGGTGAATGAGAGGAGTCCAAAAACCTAAGACCGGCTCTGGTACTTCGGCTCCCTCGGCTTCTCGGCTCGTTTCAGCTCGTGGTTCTGCCGAGCCTCGCCATCCAACTCCAACGCGAAAGTGGTTACCAGCTCCGGCGCCCTGCGCGGCAGGTCTATTAATCGAATGCGGAAATCATCCTGCACAAATTTCACTGGCTGATTCGTACCTTGCATTCTCACTGACTTTACCTTGTTGAGGAGATTTCCAATCACCACTGTACTCCCCGGCCAGTAATACACATGCGCAAACAGCGTGTTTCCTTTGCGCGTGAACGTAACGTAATTCCCGCGGCGTGGTTGGCAGTTGTCGGATTGATAGATCGTTTGCCCGTGCTTACTCATCCACTCGCCGACGCTGGTCAGCACCTGGGCCGACTCGAGTGGGATCGATCCATCACCGGTTGGTCCAATATTGAGCAGATAGTTGCCGCCGTCGCGTGCGCACGTCACCAGGTTGCGAATGACAGTTGTCGGACTCTTCCAGTTTTTATCTGAAATGTGATAGCCCCAACTATCGTTCAGCGTCATGCAGGATTCCCAGGGCCGATTCTGTGATGCTTCGATGCGTTGCTCGGGCGTGTCAAAGTCTTCGGGAATCTTCGAACGATTGTTGATGATGATGTCCGGCTGAAGTTTGCGGACCATAGTGTTCATCTCCACCGATTCCCAGCCTTTTGCGTCGAGCGGCCACGCAACGTCGTAC
>DATJKB010000743.1:0-3490 GCA_035491875.1 Pyrinomonadaceae bacterium
CTGCGCCTATTTCCGATTCAATCATTTCAGGCGTGCGCACCTCCAACTTTTTCTTCTTGATAACTTTGACTGAAGGTTTGGCTGGTCCCGTAGAAGCTTTCGACTTACCAGAAGCCTTCACACTCTGTGGCTTTACCTCTTGGATCTTTTGAGGCTCGCTTCGCTCAGCCGGAAGTACCGTTTCGACGAGATTGTCCGCGTGAGAAATCTTTGGAAGGTTCTCTCTTCCACTCAATGACGCTTTCCAATCATGATACTCAGTGTAATCGCCATCGTAGTGTTCAGCCGCACCCGCGCCATTCAGCGCGAGGATCTGCGTTGCCACCTTGTCGAGAAAGTACCGGTCATGACTAATCGTGATGATTGTTCCTTCGTAAGCAGACAAAGCTTCTTCCAGTGCCTCACGCGAAGGGATATCAAGATGGTTTGTTGGTTCGTCGAGCACGAGCACATTAACGCGCGAGTAGATCAGTTTCGCGAGAGCCAATCTCCCCTTCTCACCCCCCGACAGATCACGCACGTGTTTGTAGACATCGTCGCCGGTAAACAGGAACTTCGCGAGGAATGAACGAAGCTCTCCAGCAGTCGCGTTCGCCGGTGCGACAAGTCGCAACTCCATGATGATCTCGTTTCGATCGTCGAGATCGTCAAGCTGCTGTGCGTAATATCCGATCTGTACTTTGGTGCCCCAACGCACTTCACCGGCAAGCGGATCGATCTTCTTTAGAATCGTGCGCAGGAAAGTTGTCTTGCCCGAGCCGTTCGGGCCGATGATGCCCAAACATTCACCACGACGAAGTATGAAACTGATATCGCAAGCGAGAACATTCTCACCGTAACCAATCGAGGCTTCCGTGACGGTAAGAACGTGGTTACCGGTACGTTCGATTGCTTGCAGCCGGAAATCGCCAGCGGATTGATCGACTGATACAGCATCTATTCGTTCGAGTCGCTCCAACATCTTGCGGCGCGACTTCGCCTGCTTCGTCTTTTGTCCAGCGAGGTTGCGACGTATGAACTCTTGAGTTTTCGCAATTAATTGTTGCTGGTTGTCGTAAGCGCGTTGTTGAGCTTCACGTCGCTCGTCTCGTTCAACCAGGAAATCGGAGTAGTTTCCCGTATAGCTCGTAGCGCGTCCGTGTTCAAGCTCGATGATTCTTCGACAAGTACGATCAAGAAAATACCGATCATGGCTGATGATCACATAAGCAGAAGGATAGTCTTTTAGAAACTCTTCCAACCATTCGACTGCGGTTACGTCGAGATGATTTGTCGGTTCGTCGAGTAGTAGGACATCTGGAGCAGCGAGTAAAAGCCGTGCTAAACCAAGTCGGTTCTGCTGGCCTCCTGACAGCTTCTCGGTCTCCATGGGCCACGTGTCACGATCAAAGCCAAGACCCTGAAGAATCGCTTCCGCCCTGGCTGCGTATTCGAATCCGCCTTCTCTTTCAAATTGATGCTGCAGATCACTGTAGCGCTCGAGGATCTTCTCCAGATCGTCAGTCGCCTCAGCCATTCGATGCTCGAGCTCGTGCATCTCGTGCTCTATCTGCTGGAGATGACCGAACGCCGCGAGAGCCGACTCATGCACCGTAGACCCCTGCTCAAACTTTATGTGCTGGTCCAGGAAACCGAGTCGCACCGCTCTCGATCGGACGACGTCGCCGCGATCTGCAGTTTCATCTCCGGCGACGAGACGAAACACAGTACTCTTTCCCGCGCCGTTGCGACCCACAAGACCAACGTGCTCGCCGGCGTTTATTTGTAGCGAGGCCCCGCGCAAGACATCTTGCACGCCATAGGATTTGTGAACATCTGAAAGACGAAACAGCACGGTTTAATGCGCAATTATAGTTTACAAAAACCAAGCGGGCGGGGAGTCTAATCTCCCACACCCGCTCTTGGAGTGCGCCGACCTGTCGGCGCTTTTACCCGAGAGACTGTTCAACAAAAGCGGTGACAGGTCACCGCACTCCAAAATCCTACTTCGGCGATCCGCTTGGTGAAGCTGACGAAGCAGCAGGACTCCCAATTGGACTCGCCGCCTGCGTCGCAGTTGGCGTCTGTGATGCTGACGGTGATGTTTGCGTCGCCGCACCCGGTGAAGCAGGTCGCAAGCCTAGATTGCCCGGGTTGTTGAGCATCTGCGCTGCGAGGTTGTTCAGAATCTTTGCTTCGTTCATCGCCACTTCAAGCAGTGCCGCGTTCAGAATGCGTTTGCGTTCATTCGTCAAACCTTGCGTGATTTGCTGGCGGACACTCGGACTCTCGAGCGTCAGGTTCTCCGTTTGTAGCCGCTTCTCCGCAAGTTTGAAGATATACCATTTGCCGCTGTTGAAACGCACCGGTTCGGTGTAATCACCTACCTGCATTGGTCCAAAGAAGCGCGCGACCAGTTCGGGCGGGAAACTATTGTTCTTAAGATCCTCTTCAGTAGCAAATCCGATATCACCGCCGCGTGCTAGCGTATTGATATCTTCGCTCTTCGCTCGAGCAACTGTCGCGAAGTCGGCCTTGCTTTGCAGACGTTGATAGATACTGTCGATCTTCAACTTTGCATCAGCCTCGTTCTTCGCGTCATCCGAAATGCCAGAGCCGCTGTTATCAGAAGGATCAACCATAATCATCGCCAGCGCTACACCCCGAGCGTTAACGAACTGTTGCCGGTTGTTATTGTAGAAATCTTCGACCTCTTTATCGCTGATGCTGATCTTGCCGCTGTACTTGTCTTGCAGGCTTGCGATCGCAAGATCCTTGCGAGCCTCCTCCCGCAGTGTTTCCATTGAAATGTTTTGTTCACGCAAAGCTTTTTCAAAAGCTTCCGAGGTCATTCCTGTATTAGTTTTCTGCTGGTTGATGGCGCCGTCGATCTGATCTTCGGTTGGCATCAGCTTCTCTCGTTCAGCACGCTGGAACAACACTTCCCGCTGAATCAGCTTTTCCAAAACAGACAATCTTGCCTGGGCCAACTCCAAAGGTGACAACTTGGTTACGTTTGGGCCGGTCTGCTGCGTCATGCTCCGCTCCACTTCCTTCAGGAGAATATTGCGGCCATTCACGGTGGCAGCGATGGTACTGTCTTTACTCTCCGCTGCGCCCCCGCCGCTGCATGCTGCTAAGACGAACGATAGAACGGAAACGAAAACTACCACCATTAATACTTTTGCGAATTTGCGCACTTTCAATCTACTCCTTTAAATCCACAGCGCCGGCAGGGCCCACAAGCCGCCTGCTTGCTTGACGATGTAGAAAATCGTTTGCTATAAAACTCGGTTTCGATGACGCAGGAGTTCGCTGCTGTTGCATGCAGGAACCGTTCGTCGCGAAGTCCGAACTAACTTAGAGGTGCAAAATAATGGCAAAACGTTGCGAAGTTTGCGGCAAAGGCCCCCAATTCGGAAATAACGTGTCTCACGCAAATAACCGGACTCCGCGCCGGTTTGATCCAAATCTGCAGTCGATACGCGTTCAGTTGCCGCAGGGTGGCGCC
>DATJKB010000744.1:0-75495 GCA_035491875.1 Pyrinomonadaceae bacterium
GCCGAACACTTCGATCGAGAAGTTGTCGCGCACATCAGCTTGCGGCGCATCTGCAATCAACGTCTTCCCAACTGAGCCGCTCATTGCAAGTGAAGCTGGGTCCGTCTCAACTGGAGAGAGGACGCCGAACACTGGTGCGTAGATCGTCCCGTGCGTCGCAAACGACGAAGTATCATGCAGCACCGTCCCGCTCGCCTCGTCCATGCGATGGAAGAGTTTCAGTCCGGCGCGGCTAAGAATTGTATCCTCGTATGAAAGTGGCATTAGATTAAAGTGATCGAAATCCCGCAGTCGTTCCCGAGATAAGTATGCAAGTCGTTTAATTCCGCGTCGGTCAGTTCTGCGTTGAAATGTAAGATGTGCCGAATGTCACCGTTGAAGAAATCATCCCCGGCACCTCCGCCGTTCGCGCCAATCTCGTTCATGTTTTTCGAGTTCCAATCAACTGCGGTATCAGTCGCTATTGAAAACGCAGAAGCACCGTCAAAAAAGCCCGCAGCGGTTCCGTCGTCGGTACGTCTTAACGAAAGAATATGAAATCCCGAAGTTGATGCCGCAAAGGTCGCGCGCTCACTGCCACCGTTGTAATATTCAAACGATAGGCTGCTAAAACCGGAAATAAATGCCGGAGTCCCGCCGCCCCCGCTCCCGCCCCAAATGTACGAGTTTGTAGTGCTACTGGGCGTGCAAACAACGATCACCGTGTTGGCAACGCCGAAGGAGAGAGCGGTAGGATCTGCGATGAGTTTATCGTCAGTTGCGAATCTCACTACAGGCTTGTTCCCGTTGACAATGTTCTCCTTGTAAGTAGGCTGATTCGCACCCGTATTCTGACCGTAGTTCTTCGTCCCGGTGTAGAGCCAGTCAACTACTGGATCCCCGTCGCTTAGCACGAGATTGCTCGCATTCAGCCAGTAGTTGAGAGAAGCGATGTCAGTGGGCGAGAAGTCGAGTGATGCAGTGGCGCTGTCCGCGAGATTGTTGACCGAGTCGCTTAAGCTAAGCGCTGTCGCAGATCTGAGTTGTACGCTGATTGCGTCGCTCAAATTGAGACTATCGGAGAACGACGACGTTTGCGTCACTGCAACGAGCTTGTTCAGTGCATCACTCAGTCCGCTGAGACTGTCTTCCAACTCGAAGTGCATATGCAGCGTGAGTGAGAATCCGGGTGCGACATAGGGCTCAAACGCTGCTGCGCCAACGCCATATTGGTCCTCGGTGCAGTTGAGTTGGATCTGCGTCGTCTCGTCTGTCGCAAGTGCTTGGACCTCAGCTACACGTAGTACCTTGACGAAGTTGTCCACGTTATCGATGTACTTGATGACACTACCCGGCTCCAATGTATAACCATCGCGATTCACCGTGAGACTGAACGGAGGACGTGGATATGAACCTGCACGGAGTTCTCGCGTTCCAACCAGCGCCGCACTCACTCCATTGCTCACTCCATCCAGCGATTGGGAGAGCGAGCGCGTGCGCCCGGTGAGCATCTTGTTCGCGGTGTCTTGGACATACCTTGTCGCTTTGAGATAGTTGTTATCTCTGTCAACGTAATCGAAACTGAAATCATTCGCCGTGCTGGCCCATGTTCCCGGCGTGAAGCCATCGACTTTGATGACGTTGTAGAGTTCCGGTGATGATCCATCCGGTCCACGTCTGAACACAGGTAAGGAGCCAAACGAGTAATCTCTCTCGATCACCTTGTAACGAATCATTCCCGAGTTGAATGAGTAGTAGATGATGGAGTCTCCCAGCGCGGTGAATTTGTCGAGCGCTGTTTCGACATCCGTATCCGCGTTCATCTCAATTGAGATTCCGAGTCCGCGATCGAAGTGGGTCTGCGCGCCGAGTTGGAACGAAGCGAGGTCGATCTTACTCAATGGCAGCTTCTTGACGCCGAAGGTGGGCGAAGTTAACCACTCGTAGCAGCACTCGGCGATATTCGCGTCTCCGTTGATGTCATGGTAAGCACTCACGCCGAGGTTGTTCGGGAGACGTCTGACTCGCAACTTGATCGGCCTGACCGCGGGTGCTCCTTGTGGAGTCGCAGCGAAGTATCCCGACTCAGGATAGCCGGAGAATCCATAGACGAGAAACAACGCCTTCCCACTCCACGACGACGTATTCGCCCCTAATTGCGCAGCGATGTACGGATCAATCCCCTGTGTCGGCCAGAAGTGGCCGGGGATTGCTTTAGCGAGTGCGTACACCCCACCATCGACGTGATCCCCGCCCCATGCTTGGGGATCGTCGATGAGGAATTGATTCCCAGCCGGAGCGCCGAAGCTGACGATGCGCTCATCTACTTTCACCGCTTCGATCGAGTCAATCACTCCATGACAAATCCCATAGAGGAACCCGCAGTAGTAGCGATAGGACGCAGTACGAAGTTGGCCCAGTCCCGCGACAATCGCTCCCAGCACCGCTCCTTCAGCCAGCCCAATGAACGCAGTCGGTGGATCAGGTGCAAGTCCGAACGTGCCACCACCTGCGACATACCCTGCTAATCCGTCCAATCCCGCGCTAATGAGCATTTGCGCGACTGAAACATCATTCTTCACCTTCTTGCTGTGAAAGTCGAAGTAGGAGATGAGATGCGGGACTGTTTCGACCGTGCCTGCGATGTAGGAGACAGTGTCGGAGGCTTCTCCCGGTGACACACTGAAGTCATTGAAAGTGGCGCGTTTAACTCCAGTGGGTTCGAGGAGAATGCCCAGTGCTTGTGAACCTGCGAGGAGGAGGGTCGAGGAGAGAACAGAGGAATTCGTCGGCCCGCGATTCAACGCGCTACCTGCTGCCCGTCCTAATGCGCCGCCACTCATCTATTGAATCCTTGCTGGATGAAGATTACAATCACGATATGTTCAACTCGACAGGTGAAATAACTAAAACTTTAACTGGACCAATCAACTACACCGAAATCGTCTATGCTCTTTATTCATACTCCATCGCAGAATCAATCATGCAGGACGTACGCGACGGGAAGCCTGTAGATCTTGAAGCGGTTGCATGGGCTAGTCGCTTTGAGTTCATCCCGCATATAGAAGTAGCGATCACCTCTTGACAATGTGTTGTATACTTGCGTCATGTGGACAGGTAAAGTAGCCGACGTAAGATTCTTTCCCTTTGTCATGTGGCAGTGGGAGCGGAACATGATGTATAAGCACTGGCTACATCCACCCCGTTGGTTTGAGGCGTGGCTGCTACTCCGTTCCTCGATAGGACGCATTCGTCATCGTCTGCTATGACACCTCAATCCTCCCAATCGCATGAACGTTCTTATTCGCTTGCAGGTGGTTCCCACCAAACGCTGCCCCATTACCAGTCTCCCCGCCGAACTTGTCCCTGCACGTCTGATAGAGATGATCATCCCCATCGATCAATGTCGCACTGTCCCCCACCTTTAACGACGACACGGGAAAGTTCTGTAGCAATGTAAGCACATCGCCCGTATGGTCTAAGATGAAGCGCTTATCCCCATTCGCGACCGAGAACACTCCCGCATTGAACCAGTGGTCGATCTGCGTAATCCCTGTCACTTGCACAGTGAAATTCTCCGTATCGATCGCGCTCACCACTACCGCAGTTGAGTGATTCGCCACCTGTGCCGGACAAGGAAACTGGTAAGTCATAAACGGACAAGTCGGAGCCCACTTCTCACTGAGCCCTTCACTCCCCGCCACTACCGCTGCCCAGTGTTGCGAGCGGATGATTCCAGTCGAACCGACGATCGGCGTCTCAATCACCACCCCGGACCAGATCTCGAACACGTCTCCGCCGATCTCATTCTGTCTCCACACGGTCACTTCCGTGTCGCCAGCGGGAGGGAATTCTCGGTGCGCGCGGATAATTGGGTTGCGATGACTGACAGTGATTTCCAAGTTCCCCCGATCCGCCTGTGGGGACATCGTTGGATCGTTGTGCGAGATGCCGCCGCGTGGATGGAGGAAGCGAGTCGAGATGGTGGCGATCGTGGCGTCAATAGCGATAGGCGCGGAAGTCCAGCGGAAAGTTCCACTTGGGCCACGGAACTCGTATAGGAATGTTTGTGCAGCGGAGTATTCGCTAACTTCAACGGATGGGTAACTCATATTAGTCGGATCGTTAGAGAACTGATTGGAAACGTCCTCTTTCTCCCCTCCAACAACGTGAACGGCGCATCTAACAAGTCGTAGTACCTCGGACTACCTCCAGTTGACGCATCCCACAACCCCACTTCATCGGCCTGATCCCAGTCACCACCCGACGCACTCGGCGTCTCAAACTCCACTCCATTGCTAATCACCTTCGTCGCAGTGACCGGGAAGTTGGTGGAGTTAGCCGTGAGTGGAATGCGTGCGTAGCCGTTGCCGCTGAGTTCGCTACCTGCACCCCTAAAACCCACGTACCAGATCGCGGGCGGGGTGTAACTCGTGCCATTGAAGTCGAGATTCAGGAAATCCGCTCCTGCGCTATCACTGATACTCATGCAAACTGCAATCCTCCAGTCTTACGATTCCACCTGCCGCGCACGATCTGCGCGCGTCTTCCTTGTGGCGTCAGTCGATGCGATTCCATTGCATCGCTCACCGCATCATCTCCAAGCGCGACAATCGTCCGCACTTCTCCATTTGACTTGCCTACCACCGCGCTCATCTGGTCTAAGTTGTAGATCCGCCCACTGACATTGGGCCGGAAGAATTCGTTGTCGTGGACTTGGTAGATTCGTCCCGCGTTGACTGGCCCACCTGTCGCGCGCCCGCCACCGAACAGTCCACCGAGCACATCCGATACCTGTCCAATTCCGTGCCCGACTTCGTGGAGCGCCGAACTCAACCCGCTCTCGATGTCGAGTGGTGCTGTGCCGCCCATCGAACGAGTCAGTGCGTGAATCGCAGCGGTGTTGGATTGAGTTGCTTTCGTATTGTCTGAGACTGCTGCGTTTGGCTCACGTGCGCGTAGTAGCGGGTTGACGATCGCGCCAATCAGCCCCTCTGCACCTTGCGCTTGTCCGGTAATTAACTTCTCAAGGAACCCTTTGAACAACTCGTCGCGAATCTGTTTGGCAAAGTTCGTCGCGGATTGTTTTAACGACTTCCAGAACTCGTCGCTCGACTTACCAATCGCGTCAAAGATGTCAGACGCAATCGAAGCGAGATCATCCGCCACTTGCAGCATCTCCTGACGACGTTGCTCAGCGGCTTGCGTGGTAATTTGACCGAGGCGGGCTTGATGGAGTTCTTCTTCAGCTTCGGACTGCGCGCGAATTCCGCTCAATACCGCCGCCAATTCCTGCTCGTTCTTAATACGAATCTGCGCGAGTCTCGCCTCGTCATCCAACCCGCTCATCACCTGATCATGCCGTCGCTTCTCCCGCTCGATCTCAAACTTCAACTCCGCATCCCAGAGCTGGTGGCGGGTGAGGATCGAGTTACGTAAAGGTTCAAGATTAGCTTCCCCTGCTTCGAGTCGGACATCAGCCGCACGTTGGAATGCGTCTCGGATTTGTGCGGCGAATTGGATCACGTGCTCAGCATCGGAACGAATCGCGGCGGCAATCGCACGACTACTGGATTCAATGAACGATTTGCGCTCAGCGTTCAGCTCATCAAGCTTATTCCGCGCCTCGTTGCGCTTCTCAGCATTGTCACCAGCTTCCCTCAGCTCCTGTCGAATGAGTTGCTCTCTCGCGTTGAACACCCGCAGCGCCTGATTCTCCTCGAATTCAGCCGCTTGTTGCTCGGTAACAATACGGAAGTCAGCTTGCTCACGTATGCGCGCCTTGACTTGATCGGTTTGCGTTTCAATGATACGTAACTGAGATTGCGCGGTCGCTTGTCCGATGCGCAACTGCTCAGCGGCAGACTCATCGGTGATCTGCTGGACTTCCTTCGCACTGCGACGTTCCTCTTCCTTAATCCGTGCATTGATCTCCGCGACTTTAATCGCACGCTGTCCCGGCTTGCGAATCTTCTCAGCTTCGTCTAACTCCTTCCGCAACCCTGCAATCGTCTCCTGACGACGACGGAGTTCGAGATTGATTGCATCCTGCGTGTAGCGATTGCGTGAGACAAGGTTCTGGTCTAACTGTCGTTCCAGTGCGTCATGCTCAGCTTGTAGTCCTTTCAACGTCTCCTGTAGTGAGATCTCCGCCAGTCGTCGCGCGGTCTCAGCCGGATCTTCTCCTTTATGCCCACCGCGTCCTTTCGGCGCGAATGCACTGCGAATCTTATTCGCCGCATTCTCAGCCACGTCCTGCGCTTGACGATCCTGCGTGAAAGTGCGTCGTGCAAGAGTCGAATCAGGAAGCGGTGCTTTCTCTCCAATTGTTTTGCCAATCAACTCCGCAATGTCGGAAGTAGTATCCCCGCTTGGTGATTTGAAAGAGCGTGCGATACGCAACTGGATCGTGACCGGAATGAGCAGTGATAACCCGGTCAGCTTTAGTAAGATCGCGCCGAGGTTAGTCAGCGTCTCCGCTACATGCTCAATTGCCTTGGCCCAGTCAGCGATCTCAGTGCGATTGGTTGCGATCCAATTGCTGAACTTAGTCGCAGCGTCGAGCACGGTCGGGAGTGCTTCTTCACCGATGACGCGCTTAACTGATTCAAATTGTGCTTCGATGAGAATGAGCTGATCGTGAAACTTGCCCGCAGTCTTAATTCCATCTTTATCAATATGAACGCCAGCGTCGATAAACTGCTTCTTGAGTCTGTCGAGTGCGCCATCAGCATTCCCGACGCTTTCCTCGATTTGATCAACGACACCCGCGACCTCTCTCCCGCCGCGCCCGAAGATCTGCATCGCTGCGCCTGTGCGGGCGTTGCCACGCTCAACCTTGCTCAGTAGATCAATTAATTGCCCGAGTGCGATGTTCGGATTATCAAGATCGACTCCAAGTTTCTTTAATCCAATGCTCAGTCGTGAAGTCCCGCCCTCGCTTGCGTCCACTAGCTTCCGCTGCAACTGGCCCACGGAGCCAATGAACTTGTCGATATTGGATCCAGCCTGCCGTGTAGTGATTTCGAGAACTTGCAAATTGTCCGTACTCAGTCCGGTTTGACGACTGAGATCGTCGAGATGTTCCTCCGTGTCCGTGACGGACTTTGCGAGGTAGAACATCCCTACTGCTGCGCTGATTGAGAGCGCTGCCATTGCGGTCAGTCCGGCCACTACTACACCGACAGCTATTCCAACTGGCCCTAATATACCCAACAGACTCGCCGCACCCCCCGCCGCTCCTTCCATGCCTGCTGCTGCAACTAGTGACTTACCCGCGAGTTGCTCAAAGTTCAATGCGAGCTTACCGACTCCGACCGCAGTGAAGCCGAGATCGCCCGCTACTCGTTGACCTAATTGACGAAAGAGGAAGTTGTTTTGCAGGAATAGCTTCTGGAGATTTGCAAACACCCCACCTGTAGCCGCACCAACTTTCTTTGCTTCAGCTTCGACTACTTTTGAGCCGCCGCTGATAATCTTCGCGAGTTCCGCCTGAGTAAGAGTTGCGCCTGTTTTAGCGTCGCGGATGACAGTTGAGGTAGCCTTGGCGGCGTTTGTCACTCGACGCGCCAGCACCTGCTCCTCCGCTGCGGCCAGCCTGCTAGCTGCGCGGGCTTGCTCAGTATCGGCCAACGACCACGCTTTCTCAACGGTCTTAGCCGCATTAGTAGCCTGTGTTCCCTGCCGCGCCCAGAAGGCAGTGCGATCAAACTTCGACGTAGCCTGCTCGACTTGCTTAACAGTATTCTGCGCAGTGCTGACAACTTCAGCCGCAGCTTTCTTCTCACTTGCGAGATCAATGCCGAGGAAGCGTACAGGCGCACGTGAGGTGAGAGTTGACTCAATTCTCTTCGCTTCATTCGCAACTGTTTGCGAGGCTCCGCCTAGACCACTGGCTTGCGCCTGAGTCTCTTTCAGCCGCTTCTGAACGTGATCGGTTACGCGATCAAAGTCAGCCGACGTGGCGGAGTAGACCGCCCTTAGTTCTGCTACATCCAAAGTAACTCACCTCACATCTCATACGGATCGACCGGAATAATCGGCATCAATTTCGCACTTCCGATGTTGTGCGACTTCGCCTCACGATTCGCTTGTAGGATGATTCGCGCCTCCTCCTGATAGTGAAGGGGCACGCGACTTAGCAACCAGACCGGAACTTGGAGAAACCGGGCTATGCGATGCTGGTCAACGTAGCTTGGTTTTCTTCCAGCGGGGTTGCCGGGGTGAGTGAGCCAGCGTCGGTAGTCTCGGAGATCATCTGGCTGGCTGCTGTCGTTGGGATCTCCGGCGATTTTGGGACTGAGTGCTCCAAACAGAAGCTATACAAGTCGGTGACAAAGTCGGGATGTAGTCGATTCAACTCGTCGAGAGTGATCGGAATCGTCTCACCATCTCGTGTCAACTCCCAGCCCATAAGCACAGGAGTGTCAGGTGTGCCCGCGAGGAGCCGCGCGTAGATCTCACGCTGAATTTCCAACTGTCGTGCTCGCGCATCGAAGTTCAATGCCACCCGTTCATTGTCGTCTTTCTTTGCCTTCTTGAACGCTTCAGTTGCTTGCGCATCGCCGTCCTTAGCCTGCTGGTGAATCTCGCGAAACATCTGCGCGGCACTACGAAAGAAGTCCGGCGTGAAGGCGTCAGTATTGAACGTCACCTCCATCGACTTGCCGTGACGAGTGAAAGTTTCAGTCTGGGGATTAGCTTGAAATTGGAGTACGTCCATCAGCGAGCAACCTCTTTGATCATTGAGTTGAAATAAGCACCATACTGGAGCAGGAGGATGAGTAGCGCTGCGAAATACGTGAGACGACAGATTTCACGTAATCTCACATACGAGTCGTTCAGGACGAGAAATCCCGCCAGCGCCAGAATTGTAATAACCAGTGTAAGCATTAGAGTGCCGTCAGCGAGTTGATCACCTCGATCTCATACGCTGCTCCACTTGCGTGTTCAGAAGTGAAATCCGCATTGTGCAGCGAGTTAAAGTTAAACTTGTAACCAAACACTCCATTTGCATCTTCCTGCTTCTCGGGATTACCGAACTTCGCCGCGACATCGACGCGGATCGTCTCATTGTTCACGCCGACATCAATCTCATTCCCAGTTGCGAGTAATCTCACCCACTTCCACGGGTTGGTCTTCACCGCATTGTACAGCGCGCGGGACTGAGCGTTGTGTGGAGTAGAGAATGAGCAAGTGACATCGGCAGCGATTCGCACGGTTGACTGGAACGAATCGTAGTCGGTGTTCAATGCCCAGAAGGGTTGCACTTTGTCTCCGATGCGAAAGTCGCCTGCGTAGGCTTGTGCAACTTTGGTTGTGCCGATTGCGCCAAACGTATCGTTGACAAAAATATCCACATGCATACGACTGACGGGGGATTGTGCAATTGAGCTAATGTCCGCTCCACCTGCAATCGCAGTCGCAACGACGTAAGTCCCACCCCCAGTCAATCCAGTTGAGTCCACCGTGATCGCGCTGACATTTGTCCCCTTCAACGTGCCTTGGAAGATGATCGTAATAGGAGTCGTCGAAATCGGCCCGCCACTAACTACTACGTCTCCCGGAGCGAGATTGGAGAGGGCGATGAGTGCAGCCTGAATCTCAGCCGCGGTCGCGTCGAAGTCGATGGCTGAAGTAGTCTGAGCGGAGTAAGTGATCGTGAAAGTTCCAGCAGTGACAGTGCCGGACTTAGTAATCGTCTGCTCCTCGTCGGTTTTTGTCGTAAGCGGCTCATTATCCACCGGAAAGCGCGCGAACAAATTGCCCGTCATATTCGACGCATCGTTCGTCCACTCCAAGCCGAACGAGGAGAATTTCAACCCTTCCCCAACCTGTACCGCATCGCTATCACCTTCCTCGATCGTGAATGACTTAGGCAAAGGATCAGCCCCGGACGACACTGGTGCAAATAACCAGCTCCGCGCATTCGTCGCTCCAATCGGAGTCGCAGGCTCACTTGCAGTCTGCAATCCAATCAGCCCACTCAACGGATAGATCACTTGATTGTAATCAGCGATTCCATTCCACGTTCCATTCGCCCACATCTTTTGCGGGACGGAAGTGGTAGGAATATTGAACCCGCGCGCACGGAACAGTTGAAACTCAGCCTGCGGGTTGAGCGAGATGTTCACGCCGGGTAGTCGTCGAGTAGCCGCAACTCTTACTCCGTAATCATGCTCAACACCAATTTGCAGGATCGTATCAACTGCCGCTCTAACATCAAGTAGGGCCATTGGTTATCGTCTCCAAGTTAGACTACGTTTACCGCGTCGTTCAAATTCACTGAATCACCCATCTCCACTACCTTGCGTCCCAGACTGAACA
Organism: Pyrinomonadaceae bacterium; assembly: GCA_035491875.1. Classification (GTDB taxonomy): domain Bacteria; phylum Acidobacteriota; class Blastocatellia; order Pyrinomonadales; family Pyrinomonadaceae; genus PSRF01. The sequence continues at coordinate 10,306 of DATJKB010000744.1, forward strand.
CTTCCAGTCGATACAACCCGCCGAGGTGGAAATAGAGCGTGCCTGCGACAGTCGGATCGCGCTCCATGAACTGCACGGCAGCTTCTCGTCGCGAACTGACAGCGAACATATCGCCAGCAGTGGAGATGAAGCTGTCCTTAGTCGTCTTACCCACGATTTCATCGATGCGATCCGCTGCCAGATTGACGAGAGACGACGGACTGCCGCGCGAGATAACTTTGACGAGATAGAGCGGACGAGCGAGAATCCGCACCGTGCCCAGTCCTTGAAAGTCGGAATCGGACGCGAGGGAGTAGATAACGAGCGGGTAGATCGGTGATTGCGGGAGGGCGTATTTGTAGATTCGCCCGCCGACAACTGACGTAATTTCGCCATCGCTCGCAAGCTTGTCATGTAACCAGTTCTCCGCTGCGGGTAGTTCATTCACTGTCGCCTCGCTCTGACGATGATCAAAATCTCCTCGATATACCTAGCTGGAACATTGACCAGATGGACTACTGGCAAGTTAAGGAATCGCGCTACTTCAATCACTTCAATCCACATCAGTTCGTCGTAGACAAGTTCACTCACGGTTCCCTTACCTTACGCACAACTCCAGTAGTCGGACCTCGTCGCTGTGTTACTGAACGCCTTACGCCAATCGTCGCAGTCGGTGGCATTCCACCTTTCAATACTGTCTCAGTCACTTGCTTAGCTTCGGCCTTGTACTGGCGCTTAGCCGACTCGAACGCAGGGAGAAACCACGGCTGCGCTTCCTGTCTCACTGTGCCGAACTCGACCAGCCCTGAGTAGAATTGAGGCGCAACGACATCCACTCGAACATTCGCACTCTCAGTTGCAGGCACTTCCTCCGGTTCTTTGTGCGTCGTGTCAGCCATCAGTCCGGTGTCACGGGGAGCAATCTGCTGGGCTACTGCAACGTGTGAGTCCGCTGCACGATGCAAACCCACGCCCATTGCGCGATGCATTCGTTGGCGAATTTCAGGAATTCGACTCTTCAGGGTTGCTGACATCTAGCACTCCAGCGACTGTGATCAATGCTTCAAATGATTCATCCAGTCGTTTTAATTGCGTGAATATCAATTCACCTTTTCCGTCCCGTGGGGCAACTGCTACCCGCTGACTAGGTTTGATGGCTTGTGTCACTGTGGTCACTCGCAAGTAGAGCTTCTGGGTTACTGCGCCTCTGGGAGCGGAACCGACAATTGCTTCCATGTCATCGACTGCTTCGACTAAGCCGGGAACTGTTTCGATCGTGTTCCAACTCTCACCAAATCCACCCGAGCCATCGTTCGTCGTTGACAATTCCTGAATCGCACATGAATCAGGGAGATATTGCTCAGCTAATACTTTCGCCTGAGCTATCAGAATCGCAGGCGTCATGCAATCACCACTGGCAGTCGCAATCCGCGTAACAGTCGTGCCACGTGAATGGGCAAGCCACTCGTGTCGGTTGTCGCTACTGAAGTCACGGTAGACGACGCCGACTGCTGCTGGTACTTCACCTCGACTGAGTTTCCGATCTTCAAAGAACTAATTGGCCCGAGCCCGGTCGTGAGCGCGGCAGCCCCTCCCGCTGGTCCTAACGTCAGTAAGTAGAAAGCTAACTCGCAAGTCGCATTCAGTAACGGCACGGGCATCTCGGTTTCATCGTACAACCCGAGAATCAGCTCATCCTCAATCCCAAACCTCGGCCATTTCAATGCTTGAGTGAGAGTTGCGGCTCGACCGACGTAATCGTACTCCTCCAGCCACTGCGTCGCAGTCATCAGCGCACGTTCCTGATCGTCTGGAACCGCACTGTCCCACGCATTCGGCAGGAGCATGTTTTCAAAGAACAAGTTGGCGTAGGCGAGGGTGGGGTAGGAGTTCGCGTTCACGCCTCCTATTGTTGCGTCCAGTGTCATGTCTCGGTCTTCCGCTTACACGTACATTCACTCTCTCCGAAATCGCAAGTCCTGCAAATCCGATTCTCCTGTCCGGGAGGGCAAGGTCTACCCATGAGGTAGTTGTATAGATCCACCTTACCGCCGCAGGTCTTGCAGGGAATGTCCCACTCGTCCGTCATATCACCGTCCACACCGGGCGCGAATCATCTCCCGTGTTCTCGTAAATGTCGTGGTTCGTTGTGTCAACGCAGCAGTTCCCGGTGATAACCCCTTTGTAGTCACCTTTCACCCCGGCAGTGGAGTTGTTCGACGACGCATCCCCGGTCAGTCCCGTGCAAGTGTCATTGTCATAAGCGATGTTGAGAGTTGCGTCATTAGCCGCCGATTGGAGAGCAGTCAGTGCAACATTCGCCCCTGTACCCCCGACTGAGAACATCGCCATGACATCTACATCCGCTGCGAGGGCTGCTCGAACCTTCGTTGCAACTTGAGTCGCGGTATCGTTCAACGCAACTGCAACCGTTAGCGTCTTCGGCGATCCGGTCATCCCTGCGGCAGTCACAGTGACTGACATGTTCCCGCCGAGCGTAATCGTTCCGACAATCACCGCAGTCTCGACCTGATACACCCCACTCGTAGGCACGCCAGCCTTCGTCAACGCCGCTCCGAAGTTTCTAAATCTCGTGCTCACTGAGCCGGAGTCTCCTCAATTGGCTTGGACTTAGATGGAGCAGCCTGAGGTTTCACTTTAGCTTCCGCACTTGGCTTAGTCTCAGGTTCTACTTTAACTTCCTTCACCTCAGACTTTACTTCAACTGGTGCATCGAGAGTTTTGAGCATCTCCGCATATCGCACTGGGATCGTTCCACCTCTCCCAGCCAGCACGAACGCAGCCTCTTTCGGCACTTCCTCGCCTTGTTTAACGACGATAATCTCCGTCTGGTCCTCGTTGAGATAGAGATCCTCCTGCGCTACCATTCGGTATGCGCCTCGTGCATCGGTTTTAACAATGGTTAAGCCCATTCAGTCTCCAATTCTCATGTCTGACTGCCCACAACTGTCCACGTAGCCACTGGGCCACTAGTCGCAGTGTTCACGTACACCGTGCCCGCAGAGTCCACGCCCATTTCCTTCGGCTGCGCATATCGACCACTTGCATTCACTCCCGGCGTAGTAGTGGCGATAGCGAGAGTTGGCGCAGTTCCTGTCAGACTGTTTTTGAACACGGTCATCAGCTCAACGTTCTCTTTCGCACGGATTGCGCCAAAAGTCAGGAGCACTGTGCCGATACCCGCAGTCACCGTTCCCGCACTCGCCACACACCCATTCGTGCCAAGTGAAGGATGTGCGTCAAGGGCCGCTTGGATATTTGCGAGTAGGGTGTTGTTCGTCGCTGACCACGTGATCGCGGAAGTGTTATTCCCCTCGAAGCGGAGAATGAAAGTTCCGCCTGTCGGAGTGCCGCCGATGGTGAGCGTTTGCACCTCACTGGTTCCCGCTGTCAGGGTGCCCAGATCGCGTAACCTGTTTGGAGTTGATGCCATTGCTTTGAATCTCCCTATTCAATTGGAGGACCAGCATGAACCAGTCCTCCGCTTAACCCGCTTACGACGCCAATCCGGTCGCTTTACAAAACGCCGACGCCCTGAAAATTTCCAAACTCTCCCGCATCTCAGCAACGATCGTCTTCTTATTCTCGATCAATTGATTGCCGATCGTGCCGACGATGATCGTGATGCCTTGACGACGGCTAATATGCGAATAGAGTTGGAAGTCGCCAGTGAGTGCAGTTCCGGCAGTCATCGCAGTTGTCACCACGACCGACTTACCGAAGATGCGCTCCGGGCCGGGATCGCTCGGCGCACCCCAGATGTACAGGCCGTCGAGGGTCTTGGCGAGACGAATCGGAGTCCAGTTGTTCGGATGGACGACTACCGCAGTCGGCTCAGCGAATCCTGTCGTACGAACCTTTGTCATCGCTTTGTAGATCGTGTCGATATTCGTATCACCTGCCGCAGCTTGTGTCTGCACACCGGACTTGACAAGGAAACCTGTGATCTGCGGCGGTGTGCCAGTGCCGTTGAGCAGATAGTCTTCCTCTTTTAACTGGAGCATCATGCTCAATCGATTATTGATGATGCCCTGAATACCGGGAACGTCGTCGAGTTGCTCGGTTGTTACCGGGATGTAGACGGCGATTTTCTCGACCGGGACAGTCACCTCAGTCCATTCGAGTTCAGCTTCTGGCTTGGGATCACCTTCAGTTACGGCAGCCGCAGGATTAGCATTAGTCGATGCCGTACCCCATGTTGTCTCTTCCATGTACTTGATCGAGGTGAGGGTTGTGGCATCAGTTGGGACAAGATCCGCCACAGTCGGACGACGGAGCGCGAAGTTAACAACTGTCGCTGTACGATCATTCGGCGGTGCGAATCCCGCGCTGGTCGTCATCAAGGTCTTCAACGCCCGCATGTCCAAATTCTCGCCGATCGTATACTGGTAATGCGGCTGGCCATCGTGGAGTCCTTTGTGAGATTTATAGACTGGAGAGTCGGTGAAGATCTCGCCGATTGATTTGAATGCGTTCGACGGCTGGAATCCGCCTTTGTCGTCAACAATGAATGGCACTTGACGATTCACCGTGTTCGCTTTGGCGTGCTTCTCCACTGTCTGTTTGAACACTTCGTCCATCTCGCGCAGGTTCTCCCAACGCTTCGTGGCCTCGGTGATCTCCTTGTTCTTCATGCGGACGATCTCAACCTCGTCCGCGTCCATGACGATCTGGCCGTCTTTGGTATGAGACTTGAAGTAAGTCTCCAATTCAGCAATTTTAATGTCCTTGTACGCGCCGAGTTCATTAAGACTCAGGTTTTCAAAAGTATTGACCTGTACGTCAGCCATTGTGTGACTCCTTTAACTGTTGGAATTGGTTGTACTGGAATTCCGCAGCCTGCTGGAGCGCGTTACGCTGATCTCTTGTCGTAACTGCTTCTTTGACCATCTTCTCGAACTCGGAGGCGAGGGCGATCGGGTGCTCAGCTAATTTCTTCAGTTGAGCAATCAACTCGTTCATTTTATCGACTCTCCGTTGCGAGAAAGCACGGCCATCTTTGATAGCGCGAAACTCCTGCTTCCTTGCCAAGCGGCCACTGAGCACGTCGAGTGCGGTAGCGGCTTTGGTGTAGTGGGCAATCAACTCCTCAACAGCGGTCGCCACCTTGAGGGAGTGGGTATCGAGATCGTCGTCGTACGCAGCCGCGAGAGCCGCGTCGAGAGCTTTAGTGGTAAACGGTGGTACTTTTTCCGACTCTACTTCATCAAGCAGGGACTTCAGTTCAACATGAGCAATCGACTTCAATGGAACCGCCGCAGTGCGTGGCTCCACAGGCATATGGGTCAAGGAAACTTCGATGATGGGCCACGACTTCAGCTCGAAGGCTTTCTTGACTGGAACGCGCTCGACGAGGTGTGGAGCAGATCCAGTGGACCAGCCCAGCTTACCTGCCTTCGCCAGCCCATAGACCGCCTTTTCGTAGTCGTCCGACTCGTTCAGCTTTGTCTCAAACCAAACTCCAGCATCGTCAACTCGGTAAGTCGCACGACCCAATCGGCGGCGCTTCAGCACTGAATCCAAACCGTGATCCCACATCGCCAGTAGTGACTCCCGACCATTCAGTTCGAGGTCGGTAGATTTGGTAAAATAATCGCCTTGCAGATCAGGATCATCGGCAGTGGTAAACAGCACGCCATACCCGCCCACACGCCCATCGCCCAACGCCTTCACCGCGCCGCCATAGAAAACCAGCGCATCTGTCGCATTATCCATTGGCGGTTTACCCTCGCTTTCAATGTCGAGATAGGAGAAGGATTTACCCTCACTTGCGTATAAGGCGCGGACTTGCGCTTCGGCCATCGAGCGGCTGTCGTGGCAGTGGACGGTACTACCGTCTGTGATTTTCACAACACAGAAACGACCGTCTCTCTCTTCCACTCGCCACGGCATCTTGATGAGTCCTCAAACAAAGAAACCCGCCACTCACCGGACGGGCTGTTACGCGATCCGGTAAATAGCGGGCGGGGCTGATTGCTCAGCGTGCGACCCTGATTAAATTGTTAAAAAGCTACTGACGTTTCACCAATCGACAATGCTTGTCCAGTAAACCTATCGCAGTTAGTTCCGCTCGTTGCAGAACAGTTAGATTAACATGCGGATAGCGTTCCGCGAATCTTTTCAACTTCTTTGCGTTCTCTTCAGTCATCCGTCCTTTGATCTCCACGTAGCGATCTTCGGCAGGCAAGTAGAAGTCTGGTGTGTAGCTCGTGCCGCCAAGATTGAACCAGCGTGGCTCGTACCGCCAATCAATTCCCTGTTCATCCAACCACTCTGCGTAAGCCACTTCCCAACGCGAGCGCATGAGATATTTTCCTTTTGGGCCATCGTAGTGCGCTCGATACTTGTTGTAGTCCGGGATACGTCCAACCTGTTTGGCCGACATCGCCGCCACTGAGGCGTTGGTAAATATAGTTAAGCCTTTGTTCCATGACGACTGTCCTTTTCGGGCCTCTGACAACTTTTGTCGATGTGTCTCGCTGCGTGGTTTTGCGTTTGCGGCTTGCAGATTGGCTAAGTGCTCAGGGGTAAACTCCTTGCCTTTTTGGCTCGCTGAACTTTTGGCACCAATAGCTTGCCGTTCTTCCTCGGAGCGCTTGGCCCATACTTCCTTGAGTACCTTTACCCGTAACGCTTTGGTTTCCGGTCTACTAAGACCGTGGGCTATCGCCTTACCGCGTGCTATCGGATCGCGAAAACGAGCTGGCTTTCCCTTTTTCGTTCTCGTATTGGCAGCCGCAACCGCTTCTCGCCACTTACTACTATTACGACGCCCTTCCGCTAGCTTCTCAGCGTGTTCCCCGGACGTATGATTCAAAGATCTGCATCTGGTACATCTTTCTTCCATCTTGTAATTCCTCCTTGAAATGGAGTATACCACAAGATGCTACATTGCCGCAAACACTATCCTGATATCGTATAACTCACGGAAAGTGTATTTGAAGTTGATTTGTTTATTGTGCTGAACGTCACGTGTGACAGGAGCGTGCCTGCCGTCGCACTCGACGTATTAAACAACCCCGCCTCACCCAGCGTCCCGGTTGCTTCATCAGTGGCGAAACTCACCTCTGCGCGCCACGACGGAGGATTGCTTGTCAGATTCGTAGTAGTGAACGTGCCGATCGTCTTGCGTCCCACTGACGCAGTGATTTCAGATCCGAGCGCAGTGTCGCTTGTCGCTGGCGCAGTAGTCGAAGTTCCAACTGCAATCGCATTGATCGAGTTCGTCTGGTTGGAGAATGAACCAATCTTCTCCAGTACCCAGCGGCGTCCAGCGGTCACTACCGTGTTCATGCGCATACGATCGCCCACTGGCTCACCGTTGAAGGCGTTGTGGAGTTGCATCTCAATACAGCCCCGGAGTAGATACGTATCGCCCATTTCTTCAACGACAGCGGGTTGAATAGTGTCTTTTTTCTTCCGACTCATTCGTTCATCTCCTATCGGTGAAGTGGTATAATTCGCTCGTGAGCCCCAACAACGTCGAACAATGGAAGCCCGTTAACGGCTTTGATTTGTTGTATGAAGTTTCTAATCATGGCCGGGTTAGAAATATCTCTCCACGTCCTAGAACTTCGATCAATCGAATCCGCAAGCCGCAAATCAACGGACGAAACGGACGTGGCTATTATTTCGTCGTGCTGAGTAACGGAAGAGAGCACCGTAGACAGGCCCTCATCCATCACTTGGTAGCGGAAGCTTTTATTGGGCCACGTCCAGCGGGTTACGAAATCAATCACCTCGACGGTGACAAGCTCAACAATCACGCCGAGAACCTTGAATACTGTACTGTTCTGGAAAATCATCAACATGCCTCCAGAACTGGACTTGCAGCATTTGGTGACAGAAACGGCTCACGTAAACATCCTGAGCGTCTACCTCGCGGGCAAGATAACTTCATGACCAAGTTGCAAGATGCGCAGGTTTCTGAAATCAAGCAATTACTCAAGCTCGGTTTACCTCAGGCTGAAATCGGTCGAAAATTCAATATCGCTCAGAGCGTCATCTGCCGGATTAACACTGGTCAAATCTGGAAACATATCCAGTAAAAACGAAAAGCCTGTCATCACAGACAGGCGACTAGCGCGATCTGCAAAATGACAGGCGGGGCTCGGTTCGAGCTGCGACCTAAGAAGTTGTCAATCCAAGCTGTTGAATTACCGCACTATCGATGTACTTCGCGGCCCGGCGCTGGGCCAGTAGAAACTCTCTCATCTCCTCGCGCACAATGCGTCTGATTTCGACCTCAAGCGCTTCAGTCAGCCGGATTCTATCACCGATTGGCTCGGTTGCAACAGGTTTTATCAGGCGGGGGATGGATTGGGTGCTCATTCGGAATCAATCTTGCCTGCCGTAAATTGCTTCCATTGTGTGTTTATCGTTTGCGCGAGCCTGTTTTAACATCAACTCAATCGTGCCATCGGGATCTGGACGTTTAAGGTATTTGGCTTTCCACGTCTCAGTACAAGCACACGGTTCCTTACCGCCGCACCACCACTGATGCTGTTTTAGGCTAGGAATAATAGTTCCTGCCAAGATTTCTAGATCGTCCGGCTCACATGGACCTTCATGGGCCATAGGCAAATCGCAAAGCAATGAAAATCTCCATCCGTTTCGTTCGATGCTTGGTAGCCGCTTCCCGCATTTTAGGCTGCTAAATTTGCTCACGAAACCAACCTCGCTGTTGAAATTGCCGGACTAGGTTTTACCCCACTTGTGCCGTTATCGCTTGCACCGTTTCCATTGTTACTCGCAGTTGCGGTCGTAGTCGCAGGAGCAGCGGCATGAGCTGGCGCAGTGGCATCGCGCGCCTGCGTTGCCCCACCTCTCGGGACGAAATATACGTCGTCAGCCTCAGTTGCGTCCAGTCCGATCGCTCGACGGTACTCAGCGCGAGTAATTCCGCCGCCTAAATAATCCTCGCGAATACGTTTGTGACGAGCAGTTTCATCCTCTTGCAGTGCCTTCACATCGGCAGTGTCGTAGAAGACGTAGTGGTTAGGCTGGTTATCAAAATCGGGCAGCAGGTGATGCGTGAGAGTCTCAGCAAGGTGCTTCCAAAGAGGGACTAGGTAGTTATTAGTAAACCTTTGCTGGCTCTGGAATACATTATTATAAATCGAATGCTCCCCCGCCGAGCCAAACTCCATTACCGTACCCGGAATCCCCTTCACCGCGCAAAATCTCTCTTCAGCGAGATAGCGTTGTAGTCTCAGGTCTAATTCCTGTGGCGAAAACTGCAACTTCTTCGGCTCAGCGTTGGTGATGATCGGCGGCGTGAATTTCTTATCACCGGAGATCTGCGCCATCAGCAGCTTCTTGATGTTGTTGATGTCTTCCTGCCCGAGTTCGCCAGCTTTATTGTCGATGGACAGGAAGTAGCGGAACCCAGCATCATTCGCCATCAAATTCGCATACCAGTTTGCCGATTCGTTGTCACCGAAGATCTCGCGGAAGATGGCGGGGGTGGACGCGAGTCCATAGCGGGGGTTGGCGGGGTCTAGGCCATTGCGGAAGTGGATGACATCAGTGACAGGGATCGGCAACCAGTCTGGGCCGCGTTTAACTTCATAGTGGGAGATGAAGGACGATCCGTCTTCGGGGTACCTAGCCCGGATCGTACCATGCGGCTCATACCAAAGTTCTTTCACCCGCCCTTGATCGTTGCGCTCTTTGCGAATGTAAGCGTTGTCGGTCATCACCCAACTGGTGGAGACGGCTTTGAGCATCGTCGGGGCATCGTAGAAGTCGTTGGGCCGATACCAGAGTTTGACGAGGGAGTGGTTATCGACGATCACTTCCTCGTTCCCTTGCTGCTCGCGGACTTGCAGCTCAGCTTCAGAGGCAGAGTTACCCACTGCGGTTACTGCGGCCATCATCAACGACGACATCGTGAGATCGCCGACCGCGGAGGCGTAGTCGCGCTCAGTTCCTTTGAAGCCGATGAGGAGTTGATTAACCGCTTGATCGAAGTCGGCCCATGTCGGGAAGACGGAGACGAGGTTGGGTGGGGAAGGCGCAGGGAAGCGGAGTGACTTCCATGCAGCGGACATTCGATCTAGAAAGTTGAGGGCCATCGCTTAACGGGAATCGGTCGTTACTATCCTAAGAATAGTCGGCTTATCGTCACTCGCTACAATGATCGTCATGCTGTCGCCGTCGTATAAATCAATCGGGAAGTCATCGTTAGAAACAATGAGCGCAACGGGTGGTCCAGCTTCTGGACGTAGCTTGTGACGACGGGTAAGTAGCCCACTGCGAATCTCTGACAGCGGACGCTTGGTCTCCAGTAGCTCTTTAGTTAATTTAAGCTCGGCCATTTAGTCCCAGTCGTCAGCTTCTTCAAAAGTAACCTTTAGACCAAGTTTTTGCCACAGCGGATCAAGGGAACCGGAACGAAGGTCCATGTCGTCAGAGCGAATCTTTGTTAAACTCTCCCCGTCCAGCAGCACGTCATATTCAGGTTCCTCAAGGTACGAACCATCATCTTCAGGTATCGGTCGAAAGATAAGTTCCCGCATCACCGCTCCTTCACCAGCACGTAGATCGTCCAATCATCCTCTCTAGCACCCGCTGTCTTGACGTGATTCGTGATTGCGTAGCGCTTGCCTTTCACTCCACCCGACAACCAGACGACGGTGTTAGAGGGATCGAGAATCGCGTCCGATTCGACCATGATGCCGCTGTCAGCGGAGAACACACTCGTCTGAATCGTATCCCCTGCAAGATAAGTAGACCAATCGAAGGGATAGTCGAGCACGGCGTTTGGATCTTGGATGAAGGGGGTCATTGCTTAACGGGGTTTACGTTGGGAATGATGTCACGCTCAAGAAATTGCATCGTGCGCTCACACTGACAACCATCTTGCCAGACTTTTTCTAGAAGCTGAGCAAGCGCCCATTCCGATCTTTGGTCTAATTTGTGCAGCCGCGCAAAAACACGGGCTTCAACTTTCGACGTTTCACTAATTTCGATGTCAGCCACGTATTATCCCCTTCCCTACTGTGACGGGAGTCCAATCGGATAGTACTACATCGCTTGCGTCTTGCTTGTCCGCGAACCAGATGCCAAAGTCGTAGACATCCTTGTACGCTTCGTCGTCAACTTCAGCGCCGTACTGCTTAATCAGGTCACGCAACTCTGCGGGGTCGATCATTTCTTTTTACTCTTGGACGAAGACTTAGTTGCCACCTTCCGCTTCTTGTACCCATTACTCGACAAACTCATTTCATGATGGGCCTTTCCGTTGTTGGTAAACCGTCTGACTGATTTGGGTGGCTGGCCCAGACTCGGCAAGTCAGCGGGTGGCTGTCGCCATGCTCTACAATAGATATTGTAACCGGACAACTGAAAATCAACCCGTTTAAACTCGCGCTCTTTTAGCATAACTTCCAAAGTCTGTGGAGTAAAGAAGAATTGATGGAAGTTCTCTTTGTAGGTTTGGGCTCCCAGAACGACATTCATCACGTCGTCATCGACCTTGTTCTGCATGATGCGCTCTGCGGCCCATTGGATATTCGGGAGCACGAGTCGCAGTTCACCGTCTGGTTTGAGTACGCGAACCGCTTCGTCCATGACTTTGACGACATCCGCACGGGAGAAATGTTCAAACACGTGCGAACTATAGACTTGATCAAATTCCCCGGTCGCGAATGGTAGTTGACGCAGATCCGCACGGTAGTCAGGGTTAACATCCTCGCGAATATCGACTGTCAATACGTCACCTTCATCAGACTGGTATTTACTCTCACCACAGCCTAAGTCGAGAATCTTTTTCTGACCCTTGACTGCGGTAGTGGCGCGGCGCATCGGCGGGGAGTCGGCTGGGAGCGTCGTCGCAGTCATCGTGTTGTAATCCCAGTGTTCGCACAGGACCGCGCCGTCAGCGTAGATCTTAAACCCTGCGTCTCTTACCAGTTTTGAAAACCAAAGATCTTCCGTCCACACTTCTGCTTTCGTCTTGCCGTCGAAGTATGCGCTGAGATCGTCAACTGTGCGAAACCAAGGCTTAGGCAAGTGCTTGAAGACTTCCGTTTTGATCAACGTGCAGCCCATCGCAATGCCATCAACTTCAAATAGCTCGCCCGCTTTCCAATCGAAGTATGGACCAGCGCCCATACCGCGAAACACCATCGGCATTGCAGGCGGAGATTTATGGCAGTAGATACCGCCGATGACCATTGCCTCTGGCCTGTTCTCGGCTTGATAGATGAGCTGACGCAAAGTGTGGCCCGGTGCAACGACATCTTCGTCAAGGGTAAAAAGGTAACGGGCTCCGTTTGCGATCGCCTGCTCAGCGAAGTAATTGCGCGCTTCTGCAATCGGCGCTTTCCACGTATGGCAAGTGATGACGTTGTAGCACATGGGCGGATGGAGGGCCGCGTAACCGAAGGCCCACTGCGGCACGATGGGCCGACCGCTGAGGGGAATACCAATCATTAGACCAGTGAACATTGGGTAGTGTCCAGACATTCAGTCTCCTTATAGTTAGAATTCGTCGGTGCGGCGAAACTCTCTTCCGAGGCTTGTAGTACTAAACATAGCAGTGCTTATCATCGTATGCTCACCAAAGTAGCCGGAGGTACTAAAGTATCCGCGCTCACGGGGATCGACTCCCGCTCGTAGTCGAATCGGATCACCTTGATGAACGTAGCGATTAGGCGCACCACAACCAGCACAGGTTTCGTCTCTTACGAATCGTCCACAGTATTCACAGTTCATTTCAATTCAGCCTTCCATTGCTCGAAACAGTTGACGCAGGCTTCAACTTGTACCTCAGTCGCAACCTGTCCACACTCACCGCGAAGTGATTCTCGTCGAAAGTGAACGGCAGCCCGCACTCGTCGCAGTGGATTGTCACTTCAGCGATGAACTCAATCGGAGAGCGATCGACGATGCGCCCTACTTCAACCGAGCCGCTGAAGGATTCGTGCGTGCAGGTCATCGAGATTCATCTCCGTCATGATCGCGATACTTGGTAATCTGAACAACTCCACCTTCAAATAACTGATCGTCTTCCGATGAATCGCCAACCCCATACTCAGCTAATTGTTGAAAGTGGGCCGCAAGCCGCTTGAAAGCATCGTCAATGTTCTCAGCCTCAAAGGTCGCATTGGCAAACAAGCAAAATTTCATAGCTCCTCATAATCCCGCTTCAATGTCTCCCTTGTCGTCGTGTATTCCTCACTACAATCCTTCACCTTCACGAGAAAGAGGTCGTTGGGATCGTCTGAGGATGGATCAACCAAGCACCGCACGAAGACGATTGCCGGATTGCGCAAGTAGCGCTTTGTGCAGGAGTGGTTCTCAGTTGCGACCTGACCGCAGAGGCCGCAGTTGAGTGTGATTGAGACGCCATCAGCTACTGCGAGTTTGTCGGAGAAGGCCATTCACTTCACCTCAAAGTTTGGTTCAGGGGAGAACTCAACTTCCAGTCCGTAGATCTTTGGCCTGCCGGACGTGAGTGGATACATTGGCAGCAAGGGCACGAGTTCATCAACGAGCGCATCCCAGCTACGGGTATCACAGACCAGCCGCTCCGGCTTCTTACCTATTTGCTGCATCACGACTATCTGCTGACGGATGTTATTGAGCAGGAATTCCCCCACTGTCCCTCCTCTCCACCGCCCGTCGATACGAATTGATGAACCGAATCACACTGTCGTCGGATTCCATCTGCGGCATGTTGAGTAGTTGATCCACGATCGCCTGCGCTTTGTCCGCGTTATCAGGGTGGTGCTCGTTGATGTCGGCGACGATCAGTTCGCGGAGTTGGATGCGGGCGGTGCTCATTGAGATTATTTAATGAAGCGCCGAACTACGTAACCTCGATAACGATTAGCGTCGAACCCCGGACACTGGAAAAGCCCCTGCGCGGTGAATACCCATTCTCCTGCATTGGCTGAACGCATAGTCTTCTCGATTTCAACGGTGACAATCGTACTACTATCAGTCGCCGATACAGGGATTTTTAACTGGGCCGTCAGTGCAGTATTCTTAGCTTTCAGATTTTCGATTTCGTTCTCAGCGCTTCCTAACTGGCAACGCAGTGCGGCAACCTGTTTATTCAGGGCCTTGTTGGACCTTTGCGCAATATCGAGAGCGTTCATTGAATCGTTACCGTTTAGAATTTCACTAATCGACAGTCGATTCTCAAAGGCATCAGGTACGCCATCGCCATCGCTATCTGGATAAACATCTAAAGCTAATTCAGCCTTGCTCGTTCGATTCTCGTCATTCTGTCACTCGGCGGCACTACAATTCCTGTTCGTTTAGCTGGGATCGTCACCCTCGCGCGGGATGGTACTACAATATGTCGTTTAGCGCTAGGGGTGTAGGGATAGCGGAGGTCGAAATAGTGGTCAGTAAGTGTGATCGTATCGGTGAGTTGCAACTCGATGCGTAGTTCATTGCCGAGCGAGATCGAGATCGCGTCGGTCAGTAGCAACGAATCACTCGGCGCCTCGTCCAAGTCCGGCCCGCGCAGGTCAATGGCGACACTGTCTGAGATGACGAGCGTGTCGTCGAACTCAATGAACCCAGCGCTGAACTTCGCGAGCGAGTCAGTGAGTGCGAGCGCGTCGCTGAGTTGAAGCTGGCCTGTACCAAACAAGGAAACTGAGTCAGTGAAGATTGGCCCATTATCCGCGATAATCAGGGTTAGACCAGGGGTAAACAGGGCGGAATCAGCTAATAATGCAACATTATCCGCAAGTGAGAGGATGTGGGTGAGAGTGGTGGTGGACGAGTCGGTGAGGGCGATCGAATCAGACGTAGCGAGTTCGTAACCCAATTGCAACTGAACACTATCGGTGAGTGTGAGTGAGTCAGCAAGAGACTGATTATAGCTGAGTGTCGTTGCGATGGAATCCGTCAGCGTAAAACTATCAGCGAGTTGCGTGCGATATGACAGGTTGAGTTGTACGTCATCAGTTAGAGTGAGGTTGTCCGAGAACGCGAGATTGTAACTCACACGCAGGGAGATATTATCGCTGAGCGAGAGCACATCCGCATTCGCAATCTCATAACCCACCTGCAACTGGATTGAATCACCGAAGACGAGAGCGTCAGTCAGTGGGAGCAAGTGGTTCAAAGTGGGAAAGATCGAGTCCGAGAGTGCGAAGAGATCGCTAAAGGAAGTTCGCAAACCTTCGATCAATGCCGAGGAATCGTCGAGATTCGCCACCGTGTCGGCGACGGAGAGCAAGTAGTCGAGTCTGAGTAAAACTTCATCAGTGAGCGGTGTAAGCGCATCTGTCACGCCAACCTCGCGCAACGGCCCCTGTGGCGCACTAGTGAGGATGTCGTCCATGAGGAAACTGGCGTCGTCGGTGAGAGCGAGGCCATAGCCGAGGACGAGGGAATCGATTAACGTGATGGAGTCACTGAAGCTCAGTACTTCGCCAAGCGTGAAAGTGAGTGAATCGCTGAGAGTGTTGAGCGAGTCGGTAAAGGTTAGCCGTTGTTCAAGTCGCTGCGTCTCATTATCGAGAAGATTGTCGATTGAGTCGGCGAATTGCAGCTCATAGGCGAGTCGGAGCGAGACGTTGTCTGCGAGAACTAGCGAATCACTGAAATTGAGGAGTTCGTTAAGTCTGACTGAGATCGAGTCGGTAAAGGTTGCAACGTTATCCGTGAATAGTAGTCCGAAGCCGAGTGCGACCTCGTCAGTAAGGACGAGTAGGTCTGAGAAAGCGCGCAACTGGTCTAGTCGATGTGACTCAGCGTCCGTGAGCAGAAGTGAATCACTCGCGCTCTCTGCATAGCCGAGGGTGATGACAACGCTATCAATAATGATGAGTGAATCGCTGAAGTCGAGTAAGTGATCGAGTTGCGTGGAGATCGAGTCAGTAAGAATCGCAGCAGTATCTGCGAAAATTAACCCAATACCCAACGCAAGTGAGTCAGTGAGTGTGATCGTCTCCGTGAAAGTGAATCGATAACTTAGCTCGTTAGTCTCCGCGTCAGTCAGAACGAGAGTGTCAGTCGCTTGTTCCTCGTAGCCTAGTGTCGTTAACTCACTGTCGGTGAGAGTGAGCGAGTCGGAGAGTGCTGCTAGCTGGCCCAACTGGAGACTGACACTGTCATTAAACGACTGGAGCGAGTCGGAAAATTGGGCGAGATAGCCGAGTTGAACCGCAACGCTATCAGTGAGCGAGACTGAATCAACGCAACTCAATCCATGTCCCAGCGCGCACGAATCATCCAGTGACAGTTGATCGTCTAGCTCCAGCTCCAGCACGCTGCTGATGACATGCAGGTGGAGAGTGAAGGCGTCAGTGAGAGCGAGAGAGTCTGAAGTACGCAACTCTCCGTCACTGTGCAGATTGAGAGTCTCGGTCAGTGCATCCAGCGCCTCTGTTATCAGCAACCCGTAACCAATCGCGAAAGGCGTAGTCGCACCCTCTTGAACTTGAGAGATTGATAAATGCGCAATCGCCGAATCGCCACTGTCGAACGTTCCATTGATGGCGATCCGCAATATCGTCGAGGTAAAGACGTGCTCGACAGTGGTATTGTTCGCAGGCCAATTAGCGGCGGTATGGATCGTCCCCGTGGCGTCGGCGAATTCTCCGGCGTTGGTATCTATCGGGCTAAAGGTAATGAACGGCGTGTTGTTGTCTCGTACTTCAATATAGCTCCGCGCACTGGCGCTGAAGTCACCAATAGCCAGACCGACGCGATACGTACCAGCGGTAGGAAGATCGAGACGGAAGACGTACGTAGCCTCTTCTTCGTTAGTAGCAAGGTGCGCTCCGGCCAGTCTCGGATCAGTGCCAGTGGAGCGATCGACACGGGCTATTCCCGGTATTTGATAACCGAAATTAAAGTCATCCCGGGTAACAGGATAGGTATTCGATAGTACGTAGGTCTGATCTGCGCCATCGGTGACGAAGGTAGAAGTGGAGCGAAAGTTGAATCCGTGCGTTAGCTCGGGAATCGAGTCCGATAGAGTGATTAAGTCTGAAAAAGCAAGCTGGATAGTAACGAGGCGAGATTCATCGTCCGTGAGCGGTTCGAGTGAATCGGTGAGGGCGAGAGTTATGCCAAGTTGGATAGTTGCGGCATCAGCCGTGTTGAATGAGTTGTCTGCGAGCGCCAGTCGTTGCGAGAGGAGGAGTTGATGCGAGTCGGCCCAGTTAGCAGCTTCCGTATCAGCGAGCGCAAGTAAGTAGCCAAGTAGTTGTGCATTCGCATCTGAGAGTGCAGCGAGAGTATCGGCGAGAGTTGTTTGAGTGCCGAGGAGACGCGCTTCTCCGTCAGTGAGGGTTACTGTGTCAGTCGCAGCGACACTGTAGCCGAGGACGATTTGAGCAGTGTCAGTGAGAGCGTTGAGCGTGTCCGCGTGGAGATTGCCATAACCCAGCCCACGCGCATCAGCGAGATTATTGACATCGTCCGAAGCTGACTGCGTGAGCGGCACGGTAATGTCGATCTCCATCGCGTGCGCGCAGAACTGGGTGGATGACGCTGCCCCAAAAGTGATCGTCGTACCAGTGAAGCCTGACGCACGTGAGGCGGATTCAAGGGCAACTGTGTCATTAATCTGGCTCGTGTCGAGAATTTCAGTCCAGTTAGTCGGGGGAGTTGTCGTCGTGTCGGCTGAGCCTTGCGCGACGAGTGTGCCGTTGTTGGTGAGCGCGGCTTGATTCAGGGTTGGAGCCGCAGTCCCAGCCGCTTGGTTGTTCTGCGATCCTTTGCTACGGACTGCGTTTGCTCCGGTGCGTGTGACTCCCGTGCAGGGAACGACGTGGATCGTGCCGGAGGTGTTGCTGCCAGTTGCAACTGTGATCGTCGTCGCAGTCGTATTCACCATCAAGGCCGTGCGAATGAACACGCTGAGTCGATAGTTCACTGTGGAGATAGCAAAGTTGAGCGTGTCGATGAGGTCGTAGGTGCCGGAATTGTCGTCTGAGCAAGTGGGAGTGTCGTTCGTGTTCGCGGCGACGCAACAGTAGACGACGACGAGATCTCCCACTGCCGGAGTGAAAGTCGCAGTGCGATTCCCCGTGCCGGAGGACGAGCCACCAGATGCTACCCCAGCCGTGCGTACCGCGAAGGCCATGAGTGGGAATGTAGCATGGAATTAGCGATGAAGTTGAGGTATAATGCGCGGCATCTTCCAATCCCTATGGAACCAACTAGGGCCAGCTTGCTTTTCCGACAGGTTTACAGGCTGGCTTTGGTTGTGTTTGCGACCTTAGCTTCCCGACGCAGGTCCGCAGCCAGTCCTCCAAGCGTGGCGGCAATCATAAACTTGCCCCATAACCACCAGTCAACGTGCGTGCCGCCGAGGTTACACCAATAGCCGAAGAGGATGCCGCTGAGAAGGGCAATAATGCGACTGGCCCAGATCATTGTCATTAACCCTTCGAGTGCCCAATATGCCACGA
This sequence comes from Pyrinomonadaceae bacterium, assembly GCA_035491875.1. Taxonomy (GTDB): domain Bacteria; phylum Acidobacteriota; class Blastocatellia; order Pyrinomonadales; family Pyrinomonadaceae; genus PSRF01. The sequence continues at coordinate 28,698 of DATJKB010000744.1, forward strand.
ACCACAGAAGTCGCACTGATAGGCGTCATAACTATCTCCGGTCTTTGCGTGCATTGCCTCCGCTGCTGTTTCCGCCGTCTCGCGATGGCCGTACTTTACCTTTGGGCAATTGAAGACAAATTCCACGCTGCGAGCGTTGGCGATCATAGATTCAATCTCGGCGCGTTGTTCGTCCGTCATCTCAGCAAGTGCGCGCTCCCAGAGTTCGTACTGTGCTATGGTTCTCATCTCCGCTCCGATTCCAACTGGCCCACACGACGCTGGAGGTCGCGGATTTGATCAGTGGAGCCCTTACTCACCCATACAATCATAATAACCAGTGCAAGCACGGAAAAAATTAGCAGGCATCCTACTTGCTGCGTCGTCAGTTCTTCGCCTCGCTCACTCATTGCTCGGGCTCCTTGATCGCCTCGGAGGTAGTTTCCGGCGGGCTCGTTCAGCCGACTCGCAAATTGCATTACCAGTAGCAGCAATTAAATCCAATGACCCGCTATTACGCGCCCTGACAAGCATCTTTACCCCTTCCTGAAAAGGAACCCAATGACCCCAGTAGCCGGGTTCGGCGTCTGCTGTCATCGTCACGATCTCTTCGAGCATTTTGGACGCCTTGATGTAGCGCGTAAACCGTTCGCGATCGTATTCATCGCTCACTTCTGCTCCTTCCCCGCACCGTTCGCAACTCCATATTCAGCTATTATGTCAACAATTAAGTCACGACAACTCTCGGCAAGACTTTTGTTCTTTGTTTCCAGCGCAATCTCCGTCAGGGCATGGACCGCCATTGTCGCATTCTCGCGATCTGCATGAACCTCCACCTCGGCAAAGAAAGGCGGCATCTTATAAACACCGCCCTCGCACTTCTCATCAATACCGGGTATTTTCTTTAAGTCGTCAAATGAAATCTCTCCGCCCATCACTTCCCCTCCTTCTTCCGCGTTTCACTCACTGGTCCATTCTTCTTGTTACTCGGCGTATCTCTCAGTGGAGAGAGACCCCAACATGCCCCGCACTGACGCGGCTGCTCAACGCGCGGAATGAACTTGTGCCCGCAGTGACGACAGGTGGCGTAGACGAGTTTGACCATAGGTTACGAATCCAAGTGATCACCTAAGTGCTTACTGACAACATCTGCCAAGTAGAGATCGTCGTCCCAGTCGTTATCGCCGTGCTCCTCACATAGACCACGCAGGACAGCAATCGTATCGACCCGCTCTTTAATTAACTCCTCACGGCTATACTCATCGCTGTCGAGATGTCGTAGTGCCGTACCTAACATCTCGCGATAGATCGACTTCTGGCCCAGTGCGTAGGCAGCCTCTTCTCGTTCATCCATGTTGCGGCTCCGGTAAATTATGAGCCGCGCGATATTCACGCCTTGCTCGCTGACGGGCCATGTCACGACGAGTACGGCGAGAAATCCGACGACAGTTGCCGCGCTCGATCGTTTCGCCGTTACGTTTGACTTGCTCGGTCCACGTCTCCCAGTAGGGCATGGTCACGACAAATGTCTGAAAGCGTGTGTGACGCTCGGCTTGACGTTGCATTGTCTATCTCCTTAGTAACCGCTATTCCACTGCACAGCCTTTTCAAATGAACAATGCCTAACCACGTAGCCGCCCGAGTTAGATTCACTCAATACCGGAGCGCAAGGGCAGTCCGTTCCAGTATAATGATAGTAATTCACCTGTTCGCCTTCATCTTCAAAGACGTGCAATATCTCGGGTTTGCCGTCATGGGCTAGTACAAGAATTTTCACCACGACTACTTTCTCCCCGACTTTGCGCTACTGGCTCGCTCGCCGTAATAACGATCGTATAGCTCGCGTTGCAATGCTGGCATCTTCAGGCCAACTCCTTCAAGAAGATGATGCAGTGCAATCATAATCAACTGCTCATCGGTCTTCGGAGCGTAGAGCAGATTACGTTGCCGCTCGATTGCTTCGTCCATGTTCGCGCTCATCGTCGTCGCTCCATTTTAATCGTTGTTAGGTGTCCCGCCGACGCGGACTCGAACCGCGATCCCTTAGTTCCGTTTTACGGAGCACCTGACTGGCAGGCGGCGTCTTCCTCTTTGCACACAGCAGCGAGACGGGGATTAGAATAGCCCGTTCCACAAGATATTGTCAACCCGAGAAGATTACAGGGCGAGCAGCTTACCCTAGCCACCCGCCCCATTGAGTTTGCGATAGCAGGAGTCGAACCTGCGACCTCAAGATTATAAGTCTTGCGCTCTGCCAGTTGAGCTATGTCGCGGTTTTGATCATCTATATCCGTGTCCGGCTTGCCATTGCGCTAAGTTTCAATGTCCCATGTTCTACCGCTGAACTACGGACGCATAAGTAATATTTGGAGCGTCCGGTGGGAATCGAACCCACGCATAGGACTGTTAGTTTTGCTTTAGCTTACCTTCATTCAGATAGTGATCGGTTTAAGATTCTGTGGAATAGGTTGATTCTCATGTTCAGCCTAAGCCTCAGATTAAAACTTCCACACTCGCTAGCCTAACACGTATTCAAATAACGTGTCAGCGATCTTTTGCCTCGGAGCTTCGACCTCGTTGGCCTTGCCGCGTGCTAACTTGACCGCGCTAAGCAGTTCCTCAATCTTCGTAATCAGTTCCTCTTTCTGCGGCACGGGAAGCGCCGCCGACAGCTTAGTCTGGTCCCAGTAGCCGACTGTTACGTCTTTAGTTAGTTGGGCCACCTGAGCCGGGTGTTCCTTCGTCGCTTCTGAGACAGTCTTAAAGTCAACTATCTTCTCGGTACGGTGGCGAGTTGTAATATCCGTACGCCACTGTCCGGTTGATGGGTCTACTTTCCACTCCTCGGATTCGTCCAACGTAGGCAGTTTCTCGACGTAGTTACGAAAGTGGTCCAACTGCTTGCTTAGGAATAGCAAATGAGTAACAGGTACCGCTATAAGAATCACCTGACCGTTAACTTCCACATCGGCCCGCGCTTCCATGTTGGCCCAGTCCTTCGTCGCAGTCAGGTCGATCAATTCAGTCTTGGCTTTGATGAACTTGTCAATTTCTTTACGCGCGTCTAACTGTACTCGCTTATGTTCAGGAGGTAGCGGTTCACCGCCTTCGTCCTTTGGTCGATACGTGCGAGCTAGTCCGTTAAACGAATCGGGCTTTAACGCTTCCCGTTCCAGCATTGCGGTGACAGATCCTATCTTGTTCTTCGCGTCTTCTTCGATAGCGATGATTTGATGTAGTTTTGGCATTTCCTTCTCCAACGATTAAGATTTAGAAAAGGAACAATACACTGTGCACAACATCTTGTCAACTCGAATTGCTTATGCTACACTCCCCCTCGATCACTCCTCCGTGGAGTGGTTTCCTGTATGGTGAGGACTGGCCCGTTGTGCGAGGGGCATGGCGGGCTGGTTCTGATTGGGAGAGCGAGTCGCGTATGTCTAGCCTATCAACCGGAAGCGACGAATTTGAATACGCCACGCGCGACGACGTGAACATTGCAATTCTGCGAGAAATTGCAAAGATTCGTTTTCGTGAACGATTCCGCCGAACAGGGCCACTGATCGCGCGGGGTATTGTTAAAAACCTTATCGCTGCCGGAGTTGATTTCAGTAAGGTAGACTTCTCGAAAGTCACGGAGCCGACAGACGAAGAGTTAGACGCGATTTACGAGGACTTCAAATGAGCATTGCAAGTTCACTGAGACGGCGAGCACGTAAGTCGTCGTCGTTCATACTGAGATCAGGCCCACGACCAGAGAAGACGTACTGGAATGGCGAGCCAGCAAACTGTCGCCGAGTGATTGTCCGCGTCGGTACAGTTGAAAAACCTACGTGGTGGTGCGCTGATATGGAAGGTACTGAGCGCGTGGCGGTTGAAGTCAACTACGGCAAGCAGACATTCTATCTTGACGATGAAAACGGATCGGCGTGGGGTAAGGTTACAGGCGGCATGGGCGGGCCGGAGTGGGGTCACAAGAGTTTGCCTGATGACTCGGAGGTTATCCGTGAACGCTGAGATCGGAGAGCAGTATTTTGTCACCTAGCTTAACCCTCTTAATTTCAACTGTCTCAGGTTTCGTACTGAGTCTCTCAATCTGCTTACTTCTATCTGGTTGCAATCCTTTGAACCGGATTGGCTATGCGGTGTTTGTAAGTTTAACCCCAGCGATCGTCCCACTCATTGCAATGAAGATCTGGAAGTTATCGTCAAGATGGATAGCGATCCTCTACGCGGGTTTATTCTGGGTGATCGTAATTCTTCAGGGAGTGTTGAGAGATGTCTGAAGAACTAAGTGGAAGAGAGCTTGAGCTTGAAGTAGCAAAGCGCGTCTTTAACTTTCGTTGGTTTCATTGCGAGGCAAATGAAGTCGAGCGTAACCAGTTTCTCTCACCGGGGACTGCGGAAGTATGGCGCGAACTGGGATGGGTCTTGACTGAAATCGATGGAATGCAGGACGATCAGTTCAACGATGACATTCCGAAGTTTGCCAGATCCATTGAAGCTGCAATGCGGGTAGTTGAGAAGATGCGGGAACAGGGCTGGTCATTCGCCTGTACGTTGTACGAAGGAAAGTTGCCTTACGCATCATTCTGCAAGGGCACAGTGAAGTCGAGCAGGAATGCCGAGGCCGAGTCACTCGCGGAAGCAATCTGTCTCGCCGCTCTAGCCGCTATCGAATCTACGCATACAGCACCCGTCTCGGCCTGATGCTGGCTCCGTGCCATGCGAGGGCGAGGCTGATGACGCAATTATGGACCACGATGCCATTCGCTATAAATGATCTATCTTCGGCAACTTGAAGATTATAGACCGTGCCTTCAAATTGCCGTTCGGCAATAGTCTCCACGGGAGAGCCGTAACTAACCGGAGAGAGCTTTCGGGAATGATTATTCTCGGAACCGTCTTCTTTTATCGTAACCCAATATTGAGGCTTAGTAGACTTTTCGTAACGCCGCCGCTCATATTTTCTTACCGTTGCGTATAGCCCATTTGCGAGAGCTAGATCTCGCATTCCTAAAGCCAGTCGCGCACTTGTGGTCGCACCTATCGTGTAGCCGGGAGACTGAACCGTAACGCCGTTCGGTTGCGTTACGTGTGGAGGACGGTGCCAACCATCGCCAGCCAACCATTCATCTACCACTGTTTTACCGTGAACTTGTAAACGGTGAAAGTAAGGCGGGAGCTGTTTCTCGCCGGAGGATGAATAACAGGTCTTCAGGGCATGCCATAATAGCTTACTGGAAAACGTTAAGGCCACGCAGTTACTTCGCGCCTTCTCCGCTCTATTAGAAATTCTCAGCAAGTTGAGATAGTAGCGAAAGTACTCAATCGAATGCACATCTTTAACGTTAAATGCGAGGCTCATGGTCCAGCCCGAAGAATTGGAACAGTGACCATCGGCAAGAAAGCGCCCGAGCAAGCTTGCAAATCCTTCATCAAGTTGCAGTTCTCGCAACTTGATATTCACCGCGCATTTCCCATTGGTGTAAAACTCACGTTCTGTCAGTACATCGCCAACACGCAGTACTGGAGATTCAACTACCGTTACCGCACGGTAAGATTTACGCCAGTCGCCCGGTAATACCCACTGCTCGCGTGTAAATGGACCAGAGACATCGCCGGTGTAGTCGCGGCAGACAGCCAATATTGGGTGATTGTGGCTCAGCGACAGTTCTAGCTGATTTCTAAATTTACAATCATAAAACAGGCCCGAGAAGGGCTTGGTAATCGCCCTCTCTACGGGCATATAGCGACCGCGATGAGTAAGCACCTGATCACCGGGTTGGACTTCTTCAATTGGACGATAGCCAGTCAATGTTTTAATCAGCGTTCCCTGCGGCAAACAGTCATCGTGATAACCTTCCGGGCTCGAATATCTCAGCATCCCACTCGGCAATCTCTCAGCTTCATAGGCTTGCAATTCAGCAATCAGTACTGGGTTATCAATTATGCGCAAATCGCCTTTCTCCAACGCAAGCGCGAGCGAGTCTATCGCTTCAGCTTTAGACGCATTCGTGGTCGTAAATGGGTGGACGTTGTAGCCTTCACGCTGGAGTTGCTCAATCAGCGGAATGCCGATGGAGTTGTGCTCAGGGATGAGAGTCTTCGTCTTAAACTTCGTGGCGAGCGTGCGCAACCTCTCAATCTGCACGGTGTAGTCGATCTGATTGAAGCGATCCACGTAGACCAACTCCTTCGTCGTCACGTCAATTACACTCAGCACCGTGAAATCGTTATACTTGCCCCAGTCGATTCCGATCAGGTAGTTATGTCCATCGAGGGCTGAGTCTTGAGCAGTGGCACAAGCTGATTCGAGCACTCGTCTAAACACTCCACCCGCGTCGTCGATGAACTCAGCCAGATACTCTTGTCGAAAGATGCGCTCCGGCAGTTCCAATCGCGCCGCTTCGATCTCTTTGTCGAGATCGGTGAGGGTAGTATTGACCGACGACGGCATCTGCCACGAGCGCCATTCGTCTTTGAGTGGATCTTGTCCCCAGTTGTAGATCGTGCGGAAAAAGTTCGAGCCACGTGGAGTGGAGAGGAACCACGCATCACCTTGATAGTCAGTGAGAGTGGGTCGAATTGACGCTTGCCATGCATCTCCCAGATAACGCACGAGGGCTGCTTCGTCAACGATCACCAGCTTGTACTTGCGACTTCTACCTGCGTCGGGATTGTCCAGCGACCAGCACTCCAGCACCCCTTTCGTCGAGAGTTCCAGTCGATGCTCCTGCGTGGATTTGTCCACTGTCACTGGAGCGAACACTCGTTGTAAGTCGCGCCAGCTATCTGCGAGAATCTTGTATGAGGGTGCGAACCACCCGACAGGCCAACCCGCCATGAGATAGTCGCCACTGACATCCTGACCGAATACTGACTTACCCGCGCGTCGGCCTAACGCAGCAACATTGAACCTGCGCGCTTCAGCTTTCATCTTCTTCTGCGCTTCGTGAAGAGCGGGACGAATCAACCCGCCGCCCTTGAGTCGCTGTCGCCGCGCATCCTCCAGCTTGTCCTCGATGGGCCAGAGGTGCTTGAGACGGAGGGATGGTGGGAGATTGAGATCGTCGCTCATTCGATAATGTCCGACCAGTCCATCGCGTCTACTTCTGCACGTACGCGCTCACGCGCAAACTGTTGAAGCTCAAGCGCCTCAGTTTTCCCGACGATGGCTATCAACGGCGCTAAGCTATCCGGCGTAACGCGCATGATTACAATTCGACGATCGGGTTGAGCGATGATTACCAAACCGTGCTCAATGGCCCATTCATCAATCTGCTCGTGGCTCCATCCGGCAAACGCGGTTGAAAGTTCAGACGAGCAGCGATAAGTTCTACCATTCGCGTCAACGTCTTTAACGATTCGCTCACGGATTCTCGACAAAAGGTCGAAGGGATATTCAGGAACGGTGTCCATCGTCGCGCAGTATACAATAGAACTTGACGGGTATGTGCGCTGCTATTCGTTCAACGCAGATCGCAGCCAGTCACTGAGAGTCTTAATGTATTGCTGCTTCATCTCAATCGACTCGCGTAGTAAGCAAATCGCCGAGGCGTTTGAAATGGCGCAAGAGTAAGGTTCCTGTCGAACGAAAGTAGAAACCGTTATAGTTGCCTCGCCTAGCGGTAGTGAATCCAACACCCTGATCAGATCAGCAGCATTGGCAATCTCACCTTGCAGTTTAACGATAGCACTTGCGTTGTGAGCAATACTACCAGCAGTGTCGCGGTCTAGTGCGTTGTCCATAATTCCTCCTTGACATCCATCATCGCACAAGATATTGTTAGGAGTCAATAGTAGGGCGAGAATGAGAAGAGCTAACCTAAAAAACATCAAAGAAGGCGACCGTGTTTGGGTTGATTACGACCGAAAACAAATCATTTGCACGGTAGTCAGGTTAACGCCTAAGCAGGTCGTAACAGACTGGCCGTGGGGGAAGGACGGCGCGCGATTCTATCGCGGCAAGCTATCTCGATACGATAAGCAGCCGCATTATCGCAAGATTGGTTACAGCGGGTGGTACGGCTCAGAGATCCAAGCCATTGCAACCAAATCTCAATGCGCCGAGTACGATGCGGCACAAGAGCAGCGGAAGCAAGAGGCCGAACGGGAAACACTGGCCCGCCAAGAAAAAGAGGCACATCGCGGTAAACTAAACGCGCTATTCGGTAAACGTATGGTATGTGTTTACGAGAGCCATCATAATAAAAGCGCCGAGTGGCTGGTGCACGTAAGCCTAACAACGCAGGGGGTCATCAAGCTAGCCGCGCTACTGGAAGCACTGACCATGCAGGAATTACCATCATGGGAAACGGATTGATCGAGACGAAAAACGATCCCAAAACTAGAACCATCCACGTCCGCTGCACCTTCATCATCCCAGTCGAAGTGCCGGACGATCCGAGCTATGACGCCGTGTTCGACATCGAGGAGAACCATTGTCCGGGGACGGGGCGAGTGGGAGCGGGAGCGGCGATCGAGCGGTACATAGACGAATGTGGTGAACAGGGGATTTGCTGGGCTTGTGCGTTGGGTGAGGAGAATAAGATCGTGGAGGTGAAATCGTCACGGTGAGCACGCGACTGCAAAACGAACTTCGTCTCCTCTACGCAGTGGAAGCCGCGTACAAACTCCCCGCTGCGCCGATCATTCGTCAACTCATTGCGTGGGAGGATGCGGGATTGCCGGATGTACTCCCACCCATGCCCGAGTGGCGAGAGTTCGCATGGCCTGCGAGTGGCGGGGTGAATTTGGAGGACTACTGGCGCACGGTGGATAAGGGCAAGTTGCAGAAGTGGAGTGGGCCGTACTTATGAGTAGGCCGAGAGCCGGACATGCGTGGACAGCGTTCAAGGATTCGTCGGGACGGTTTATTCACCTGATTGCCAAATCTGACGGACGCTGGATTACCACCGGAGAAGCGCAGGGCTGGCATCGCTGTCCGAGGTGTCGGAAGCCATTCGATGTAGATCCGTTCGATTCCGGCTTGTGTGTCCATTGTTACTTTTACGGGAACGACTTACCCTCGGACGAGTTCTGGCGCATTCACAAAAGCGGCTACCCATTCGCGCCCTACAATATCGGCCAGCGCGTAACGAAGAATCGCCTAGACCTGAGCGGGCTCAGCAGAGGCGACTGGCGCAAGGCGCTGCGAGAACAACAGGCTATGGAGTCAGCCAAATGATCACTCCAGACGACGCTCTCAATCTCCTGCTCGACTACCCGACAATCATCCATCTCGTGCTGGATGGGTACGAGCCGAGGTTGGCGAGCGTGCTCATTGAGATGTTTCGTGAGTTGGATGATGAGACGGCGAGGATGAGTGTGAAGTTGTGGGCACAGGCGGCGGAGAAAGAATGCAACAACAACTAACAACTGACACACCAACTGAAACAGGCTGGTATCCTACTTATTCTACATGGGACGAGAACGAAGGCATGTTTCCCGGCGCGCATTACTGGAACGGATCAGAATGGGAACCCATAACGACAGCATCGATCACACGCTGGTCCGTAAAATTCGATACGGAACACGAGGCGCGAATACATGCGGATCAATACGATCCCGAGCGATAGCAGTGAGGAGCACGCAATTGAACGAAACAGCACACGGCAAGTTGGATAAGGTCAACACTCGGTTATGTCGAGAGCGGTTATCCGTGTCCTCGTATCTGCAAGCTCTTTATCCTAACTTCAGCTTCTGTGGTCGCTGCGAGTTTCCGTGGCCCGTGGTTCGGTCGCATGACACGTCATACAGATCGGGTAGTTCATGCTTCCCGCTTTGCGAAGACTGCTGGCAGGAGTTAGGGACGCCCGCAAATCGACTCCCTTACTACATGGCACTGATGGACCTATGGGAGAGCGAAGCGCACAGGCTGGATCTTGAGTCCGAACTGGCCGAGTTGCCGCAACGTCGTGAACTGGTTCGGCGAGCGGTGCTGGAAGAGGGACGGGAACCGGGAGAGGCGAGGAATTGAGATGATCGATCACGACGACAACTGCGGCGGCTGTCGCGTCAACCAACGAATGCATAAGCATGGCGGTTGCTTCGTCACGAGCGATCTAGCTTACTGTAGGCGTTGTGGTCCAACACGTAACTCAAGCTCATACCTGCATCAAGTTCAAGGGAAGTCCTACTGCGCCTCCTGTGCTGACATCATGGCGCAAGCTCACGCCGAGAGCTTCTACGTGGCGGGGATGTATGGCGTGATGCCGAGTTTGTAGCTTAGGTAAATTCAACGCCCGAAAGGTAACTCACATGTTCAATGAATGGATTCCGTTACGCGGTAGCAACCCGCCCAAGGATACGCCGCTACTGACCGCGGATCGCTACGGGAATATCTGTAGCGCCAGAATGTTGGGTAATGTCTGGATTGGCACAAAACTGGGACGAGAACCTACGCATTGGGCGCTCTTACCCCCGCCGCCAGAGCAGCCCTCCGGCGAGTCCCTGTTCGAGCCCGGTCACTGCAATATGTGCGGTGCTACTGAATCTTTATCGATAATTCAGGTCGTTTCTACCGGAGTTATCCGCACGGTATGTGAGTACTGCCGGGGACCGCGGAATAACAATAACTACCGCGAATGGCTGGGCGACCAGAAAGACTGATATGAAGCTACATGAAATCGACTCTACTAAACGCTACGTGCTGGCGATCGAGTGCGCTGACATCGCCACAGAAGATCTCAGTCGAATGCAGGAGCGACTCCAGGAGCGTGGACTGTACAATATCACTATCGTCGCAGGGCCAGTCTCCATGTCGGAACCATTGCGCTACTGGGGCATCTGGGTAAGTCCGCCGAATCAGCAGCCGGGCTGGGCACGTAACGGCAGTGGCGACTTTCTCTACTACCCAAGTCCAGTGCTGGCTGAAGCGCGTCGAACAGATCTAGGCTGGGAGCACTGCGAGGTGAAGGAGTTCACGCTCGGTGATACACTGCGGGATGTGGAGGATTGCCTTCGGAAAGGCTAAATCGCGATGACATGGCTCGACAACGAGGGACAGGTCAGACCGCAATCATGGGAGGAGTATTGCGAGATCGAAGCAGGTAAGCGCCGCCTGCCGGAATGGATGATTCCGAGTCGTAACTATCTGCCGCAACCATTACACCCGCCTCCACGTCGCATCGCAAAAGAAGAATCGCGCGAGAAGATCTTAAAGATGCGACTGCGGCTATTTCACGCTGATCCGCATTGCTTCTGGTGCGGACAAAAAACTCTCTACGGCGCAGTGGGAAATCCCTTACAAACTACCGTAGACCATCTTTATTCACGTCTCCACCCTGAAAGAGCGAATCGCTATCGGGAACAGAAAGGCGTGCTGCACGTATTAGCTTGTTCAGTTTGTAACAATGAGCGCGGAGTCTGCGAACAGCAACAGCGACCCTTTATTCCAAAACTGGCAGAGCGGCTGTCTTTCGCTCGGCAGGCAGATGCAACGCTGGCAGGTGGAGGTGGTACTAGTCCATCGCAGACTAACTCCCTGCAAGGGATTGCGTCGGAGGAGCCATCCCGATTGCCGCCGATGCGAGTAATCCAAACACTGGAAGAAGCTATCGAGTACGCACGGAATAATCCGTCGAGATGAGCAGGTAACAAGATGTTGTATAAGTCGAGAAGGGGAAAATTTACACGAGGGTGTGACCCCACCCCTCCAGCTCCCCCAACACTTTTAGATTTGAGGTGTGAGAGTGATGATGATGATGATCGATTCAGACGATGATAACGACGACGACAATCGACTACGCCACGTGAGCAGGTACGGGCGCAGTCAGAGACATGATCGCGGGACGGTGAAAGGTGATAATGATCGTAAAACTACCGCAGTCTTCGCCGGGGGATTTGCTTTTATGATGCTTCTACTGGCGTTGTCAGTTGCGGCGCGTAGTGGTTGGCCCAGTGTTGCGATACTACCTACAATACTAATACCCCCTATCTCGTTTGGGTTAATGTATTTCTTTTTGCGATGGCTGGATCTATGACAGCCTAGAACCACGTGGCCCAACGATGACAGTGACGACTATACGCAGTTGTGAGTAGTGGTCTAAGTGGGTTGTTGAGGGATTACGCTGGCGTAGCACAATGGCAGTGCGGCGGACTTATAATCCGTAAGCCCCGGATTAGGGCGTGATGAAGGTTCGAGTCCTTCCGCCAGCATTAGTTGTGGTCTATGTCTGCTACTGAGAGTAGGGCGGTTAATAACGAGGGCGCGAGTTCTGGTACACACGGTAAGCCAACCATGCTACGCCACCTACTCCTCCAGCGTATATAGCACACAGGAAAATCAGCGCAAATAAGCTCGAATTCATATTGCTTCTGCTCCGTTACGAAGGATTGAGCGCGTCTTCATCGACTACTTCCCCTTGTGCCGACAACTCCTCGCTACTACCACTGGTTGCGCTAACATCAATCGCCGGACTCAACTGCCGCTGCTCACTCTCTCCCACTTGCACACTATGCTCTCCTGTGAGTAGTTCAGCTAACTTACTCAGATCAATCTTCGCTCCGTCTGTTTCACTTTGCGCATACTTCAACCAGTCTAGTGGATCTTTCTCAGTACAAAGGACGCCGTTCTCATCCATCAGCGAACGAATGACCCGCATTACATGACGCATGCGTTCGGCACGTGAGGAAACGTCCAGCATTACAGATAACCGATCTACTTCCAGGCAAAATTCAGGATCGTCTAACCAGTTGTAAATAGTTGCCCGGCAAACCCCTACGTCATCCGCGACATACTGCTTATTATAGCCTAAAGCCAGTAAAGACGCGGCTCTGGAGCGAGTCTTATCCCAGACGATTTTCTGTTGCTGATGACGCGTGTAATCGGAAACGTAAGAAGTACTCATCGCAACAAGAGTTTACACAACTTTGTTTCATTAGACTAGAGGTAGCGTTAATCGCGGGTTAAACAGGTGGATTCCCGCTAGTGTTGTTATTGTTTGGTAGGGTTTAACAATCCGACAGGCTGGCATTGGAACGGTGTACCCTTTACGTGAAGTCGAGCACTCCGTACACAAGGGACAATGACGTTGATCGCAACGTGGATTGCGACACTTCAGGCAGCCGTGACGGCGTACCTGTTTGAGTTTCGGATGATGACGATCTGTGATCACTAGTAGTCCTCAGTAGTCAACCCCCATCCGCGCAGTTGTCTCAGTCGTCTCAGGTCGTTCTTCCGTAGTCGCATCAGTCGCAATTATCACGGTAACGACTGTCAGCAGCACCGCCCAGAACGAGAATATCACCTGCGGCATAATAGACTGGGAGCGGATTACGCCAACGAGAGCTGTAACCGCCAAAAGAAAGGTAACGAAAGAGATCACTGATAGATCCTCCCTGCTCGCTCAATCCGCCCACTCGTCTCCTCACTTACCCTCGTCAACCACGATTGCAACCCGTAGTAGACACCGAAAGAGAGCGCGAGGATGAGGAGAATGGTTAGGGTGTAGTCGGATAAGGTTAGACGTTGCATGGGGTTAGATCCTTTGTTGTCGTGATTTCGGATTCCATTTGCATCGCTAAGGCTGACCGCGACTCAACCAATGTGAACTCATTGCCACATACGCCGCAGTATCGTACACCGCGCCTCTCCGTCCTCGACTGCGATGAATGAATCCGGCAAGTAGGGCAATAGGCCGACTCTCTTGCTGGTAGCTTGTTACCTTGTTTCGTACTCATGTTCTCTCACTCGCATCAACTCAACTCCGCGTTGGTGGTGGTTGCACGCACCTGTAACCGATCACCGTCAATGCGTGTAGTCACTAATCCCTTACATTGCAAGGCTAGTACCTCGCCGAGATAATGACGATGATGATCCAGCCACTGATCAGGTCTTGAGCGCGCGGTCCTGAGAATCATTGTTTCAATCGCTGTCATCTTCGTCTCACTCATACTCCCTCCCGTGGGTTGGTTGGTTAGTCGCAGGATTGCAGTCTATTGCTTCCCTGCGCCTTTATAAAAGCCGTCACTTTTGACTTGTGCCAAGTCTCGCCGCCGTCAAAGGAATAATACTTCACGTTCCAACTAAACTTGACTTCGAGCCAGTACCAAATTCCGGTTGGCCTGTGAATCACTCGCTTCATAATCGCCGTTGCGCCCATTCCCTCACCCCTTTCGCTTCGGTCTGCGCGCGAGTCGTGCTAATCCATTCCAGTAACAAAACCAGCACAATCCCTGCGCGTAATTCAGTGCTCGTTCAAGTTTACAGTGTTTGCACATTACTTAACCTTCCCTTCAATCCTATCCAACTCAGCCTTGACCGCTTCCCGCACCACCCATGAAGGCGGGCGGTCGATCTGTTTCGCTACCCGCTTAAGTCGTCGGATTAAAGCCTCTTCCACGCGGGCGAATAACATTTTGTCTTTAGTGGTTGTCGCCATGTCGAAGGACAGACTACACTAGCCGTCAATCTATGTCAAGCATTTATTCGCGGTCAATTTGAACAATGAAATAATTGAGATTGTGCTTGACAACGCTAGACAATGATAGTAGAGTGCTTCTTACGGAGACAAACTAAAATGATTACCTATCACTACAACGGCAAGCGAGTTGATCTGAAACTTAACGGCGAAGATAACCCGTCATGCCCGAACTGCAATCGATACAACGCCATGCTGTTTGAGCGTATGTGTAACGGGCCATCCGATGATTACGTTCTTAAGTGCCGCGATTGTGGTGCTGAGGTAATTGTAATAACAAGAGAGGTTGAAATCGAAGTCGAGCCAGACTTAGAACAGTTACGACAGGAATGAAGACGGTCCCAAGGACGGCTACAGTGTCAGATACGTGCGAGCGGACAATTACGCACAGCTCGTCGCGGCACTGCGAGACGAACTTGAGGCAATCCGCCTCTGGCAATCAGCGCGGAATGTTCCGGCTGACGTTCGTGACGGATTGCAAATCAGCACGGAGAAGATTCGCCAAGTACTCAGCCGCGTGCGGGGGTAGGGAATGATGACGTTGAAATATTCGTTGACAACGGAAGTGACGCCTGATACTCTGTCGCACGGCAGAAAACCGTAGCAACGGAAAGTTGAGCGAGTATGAGCCGTTACAAAAGGAAACCGGAACGTAAGACTAGATGCGAAAGTTGTAAGACGCCGCTGACCACTACCCGCAAACTGCAACGGTTCTGTTCGGACATTTGCAGGTGGCGAGCATGGGATCGCGAACATCCGAGACAAAACATTCAACGAAAGGCAGAATCAAATGCATAACCGTAAGAACTTCGCAATCGGCTCATTGGTAGCCAAATCAGAAGATACCCGTTTCAGTCTGGCAACTGTTCAGATCCATCGGGATAAAACCGTGGCCTGTGACGGGCACGTGCTCGCGCTCGTGTCGAACACTGAAACCGAGAACGAGAATTTTCCACTCATTGACAACGTTACGCCACTTGCTGAGTTTGAACCATTTCTGATTCCTGCCGCACAAGCCGCTGCCATCGTTAAGGCGATTCCGAATGAACGCCAACTGCCAGCATTGAACCATGCACTTATCGGCGTCAACGGTGACGGGCAGTCGAAAGTTATCGCTACTACCGACCTTGAGACTAAGACGGTATTCAAGGTTGACGAGTCGCCACAGCCACCCTCGAAACAGTTTCCAAAGTGGGAGAAAGCTATCCCTGACGGCGAGCCCGTGGCAGTAGCAACACTCGATTTGAATCTATTACTGCCAGCATTGAAAGCAATGGCTGCGTTCGGGCCGGATAGAACCAAATCCGTCACGATGCGCGTGTATAAGTCTGAACACGACAAGCCAGATCGTTCTTTCACTCCTGTACGGTTTGACGCGCGGAACTGGGATACAGGGCAGCACATGACCGTTGTGGCAATGCCGATGAATGACGTAATCGAGGCGAAGGACTGGACGACCGCATCGGAAAAGGAGTCGCATGACTGAGCATCGGACTACGCCCACTCAACCCCGCGCCCAACGCTTCTACTGCCCCGGTTGCTGCGAGTGGCATGAGACGTCGAGGCTGCTGGAAGCAGTGCGGGAGGAGGCGGAGCGAATCAGAGTGGAGAAAAACGATGCCGACAACAGCAAAGAGCTTTAACGGCCGCGAAGCTGAAATCGATGAACTGTATAGCAAAGGGCCAGTAAGGCGCGGGCCGTTCTACTGCTCGCCGTGGTGCGGCGCGAATTGCACTATCGCGGCCTATGATGCCGCGTGTTTCAAAGGCAAGGCACTGGCTGAGCAGCTTGGCCCGAACTGGAAGCCGCGCATCTGGGAGAACATGGGCTGGTATTACTGCGCCATCGACGCGAGCGGTTACTGGAAGGTCCATGCGCATGAATACGCAGACGGAGACGTTCACTACACTGCGTTCCTCGGCGAGCCGGGTAGTGCTGGCGGTAAGTGGGCTGAGTCTGGTAAGACGCCGCAGGCCGCGATTGAGAAAACTAAACATGTTGCGCGGGCAGCGTTACGAGAGCTACGGAAGGTGATTGATGCAAGTTTAGTGAATAGCGGAGAGCTATACCTGCGCACCCAGCCACGAAAGGACGGGGAAGGATGATCGTGAACACTGACTATGAGCGCGATAACCCGGAGCGCCGGGAAACTGAACGCTGGTTCAAACCTGCGATATACCCGAGCAACGTCTACGTCTGCCCGTTGTGTGAATTGCCGGAGACAGAGGGCGTCTACGAATACGAATGTGACTGTTGGGGCTAACTCAACTCATCAGACCGCAACTTGGAAAGAGGATCAGGTGATGACTAAGACCTTGACTGAATATCTCTACGGAATTATGCAAAATGGATCAGATGGCGTCGGTGGCGATTGGAGCGCGGAAGAAGCCGCGAAGGCTATCGAGTACGAAGCTGAACAGTATCTCAAGTCACAACGCACGCAACCCGCGCCGGAGACCGGGGAGTGGTCGGTAGTCGCGAATGAGACTGCCTCTGATTATTATCACTTAATTCAAAATAATCAGACTATCGGCGTGTTGCTGGTTAAGCCGGAAATCGCCGCGCAAATCATCGCTGACCACGCTGCCGTGCCGCGACTTGAGGACGCTCTCATCCAAGCTCGTAACAATGCGCAAGTGTTCATAGGCGCTCAATATCTCGATACGGCGCGACAAGGACTGGCAGAGATCGTCAAACAGATCGACGCCGCTCTCACCACCCTGCGCCGGGAGGGGTAAGAGAGTGAATCAGGCTGTGCATAAATAAATTCTCACTATTTCGCTTTACCCTATTGACAAGTCGATATATAGAGAGTATAACTACCTTCGACTTTAAGGAGGACAACGAAGATGTTACATAACGAACCATACAGACTCGACAAAACACTAAGCCCTGAACGACCGTTCGCTGATGTGTTGAAACAGACATATACACGGATGGACGGAATGGATACCAAGCTGCGTGAATCCATCGCAGATGCTGTTGCCCGAATCGCTGTCGATCCGACGGATGGAATTTCATGGCGTGGTGAGGGACTTATCGAAGATCAAACGACGCTGACCGTGCTGATTGAAGCCAGCTACTCTCTGTCTAAAGCGGCGACATTGGAAGACGTCCTGCCCGCTTTCGAGCAATTCTGCGAACGGTATAAAGGCTATGTTATCTCGTGGGCACATCAAGGCGAAACGTCCTCGTCTACCATGTCCAATATCGCCAGTCGGGCCACGCTTGCAGCGACTGCGAAGATGTTTGGTTCATGGGGCTTTGCGCAAGAGCTTGAACGGGAAATAAAAAGAGACATTGAGGAAAGTAGAAAACGGCTAGTCGTTGTCGAGTTTGTCGATTTGAAAGTTGACGAATGGTTCCGAGCAGAACCGGACGTGGCCGCTATGAGCTATCGCAAGCTGTCACCGCGCAAGGCAGTCGAAGGAGTATGGCCCATTGCCGATGCGAAGAAGCTGACATTTAGCCCGCGCGATCACGTGTACGTCTGGCGGGTTCCGTTAGAGTCGGATGTTCTATACGAGGCGGCGGCGTAGTTATGGCCCAAACGTTAAAGCAGCTACTTTGCCTTCGCTGTGGTCATCGCTGGTGGCCGCGTGCAACCGAGAAGCCACGCACCTGTGCAAGTTGCAATTCACCGTACTGGGACAGACCACGACAGAAAACGAAGCCGGGACCGAAAGGGAGAGGGAGCAGATGATTGATTTTGACGATCTGACTACGAAGGAAAAGGCTGCGATTGCGCGTTTACGGAAGCTCGCTAAGACGTGGCCTAAAACGCTTGCGTTATTTTCAAACAGCGGCACGCTTGAGGTCCACAGGTGCGGCGACGGTGAGCCATATACGGGCGACACGCTCATAGATGAAGTTTATGGAATAACCAACGACGGCGGAGATCGCGACGACTAACCCCACCACCCGAGGAGGCGAAGGATGAGCAAGATCAGTATTGAGGGCAGGATTGGAAATAATTGCAAAGTCGGTAATGCTCACACCGTCGAGATTCACGAGCATTATAACGGTTCCGAAAAAGATGCATTCGGCGGCGCGCGAGAGTGGCCGCACGTAACTGCAAAGATCGGATTTCAGGTAGGCGAGGAGCGCCGGGCTATCGACTTCGCGCGGAAGCTAACCGCACTCATCAGGGAGGAATTCGGACAATGACTGACGAACTTACCCAAACCTTAATCATTGCGTTGCAAGGCGCAGCGGAAGAGAAGGATCGCGACGCTAACCAGATGGATCTGTGGGCTGGCCAGTCGCGTTCCGGGGGTTGGTCCACGCATCAAGTGGATGCGCAGTTAAAAGCTGGCTGACAAGCTGCGCCGTGAAGCGGCGGGCATACGAAGCGTAATTGCGCAAGCAGCAGAAAGGATCAGACGACAATGACTACAACCACCACCCACGACTCCGCGACGTGTCAGGCTAACGCAGGTAACCCATGCGCCATGTGTGCCGCCGCCATCAAATTCGAGAAACGACAAGTGCTGGAACGAGTGCGGGAGGCGTTGAGCGAACCCGACTGCGACTGCGCACTTCATCGACTCTCTCAGACTGAGCGAGCACGAGTGATCGATGCGGCGATTGACGCGACGAATGCGGAGGTTCGTGTAAATGGAGGTTACCTACTCCCCTCTTTCGATGACGACTGGGAACTTGCGCCGTTGTCGATGACGAAGACCACTGAGCGCGAGTGTGCTGAGTACTGGTATGAGCAGGGGAAGCGAGCGGAACGACGCGAGTTGCAGCAAAACTCCGACATGCGCGAGATGTTCCGCGTCGGGAATGAGAGGGTAATGAAATGATCGACGCTGACAAGCTAAGGGAACGACTCCGCGAGCGAGTTACCGAATCCCGCTCAGACTACGACCACGGCTACTGTCTCAACTGCGAGGCGCAACTGATGAGCGCGGACGTGGAGAATGATCACACCTGTACGAATTGCGGGAGCGGAATGGACGCGGATGATGAGGACTGTTGTCACTTCGACGACTGACTCCCAGTGATTGCAGGGAAAGGGGAATAGATGGCTGACACGCTGAAGGAACGGTTGCAAGAGGCTTTTAAGGATCACGTCGAGAAGGACCACGGGCTGATTGCCGGGCCTGATCGCTTGCTTGAGCGCGTTCTCAAGTCTGTTGGTGAGTGGCTGGAAACTGACGAGGAACAATGGCGCGACACCGAGTCTGAATATGTCGCGGAAGCGTTGCGCGACTTGCGAGTAAATCAACTGAGATGAAGCTGAATAAAAAAGACGCCCAGACATGGCGGAAAAACATTGAGCAGGTGACAGTACGGATCTCATCCCGCACTAACGATGGCGTCGTATCCGAGTTGCTGATTGATCCGTTGAGAGACGATCCTGAAATCATGGCCGTATTAACCGTGAAGTATCTTGAACAAATAGCCGATCACTGGCCGACAAGTGAGCCGCTCGACAGAAAGTGTAAGCAGGAATTGTACGATGCCGCATCTCTGATTAATGTCTTACTACTTGAGCTAAGACGCGAAGAGCAACTAAGGTGAAACACCAATGGGAAGAATTTCAGAACCCGAATTCCTTTATACGGAGAAGGCGGTGTTTGAACTGTAAAGCAGAACAGGAGCATACGACAGAATATCGGTGGGGCCGCGTATTTCGCTATCAGTGGTGGCCCCTTGTTGGGAGATGTCGTACACAGAGTCAGAGGAGACGACAACGCAGGAGCAACCCCAATGAGCAATGAGGCGACAGCGAAACGTAAGAAGACCGAGGCGGTAGTCATGGTTCCGTTTGATAAGTGGCTGGCCCTGACCAATGCGTTAGAGGCTACTCCTGACATTGCAATTGCCGATCTAATTAAGAAGGCAGAGCGAATCGTGAGCGCGCGCAAAAGGAACGGGCGGCGAATCATTGAGCTAGAGGGCCAACTGCTGAAGAAATGTCCTGATCTGGACAGTTAAAGAAGGGGCTGATTATGGCTGACGAATACGAAGAAGTTCTTGCGGGAACGCTCTCGCTCGGTTATCTGGACTGCACGTTGCTGGAATACGCGCGCGGAATCAAATACTTCGTTGACGAAGAGTCCCGCAAACCCAACTGCGATACACACCTTATCAACTTATTACGCCGTGCGGCTTGTGTTGGCTGGGAGAACATCCACCTGTTCCAGCAATCACCAATAGCCACCACAGTAAACGAACGTGATGCCCTACTTGCAGAGGTAGGCCGACTGCGGGAGGCGCTGGTGAAAGCAGCGATACCTTACGAGGCGCTGCTAGCGGACGCTGAAAGTCGCAAGTGGATCGCGCCTGAAGTGTGGGCCGCAATTGAAGCTGCCGTGATCGAATCTCGCGCCGCACTAAGCGGAAAGGTAGGTGAAGGGAATGGCTAGTAGGTTCGCAACTGAGTTATCAGCAAAGTTAACCAGCGGCGTTCCTGAGAATGTTTTGGAATGGGGCCGCAGGATCATCGACGGAGAACTTCAGGAAGTGCAGGAAGTGCTCGCAGGGGTAATTCGTGAGCACGACGAAGTGAAAGGCTGTGAATCATCGTGAGCAGAGAAACGCTACTAAAGGATGACGACGGCGAGGTTTATTCACTGGACAATCTCGCCACGCAAAAGTGGCTGGACGGTCATTACAGTGGCTTGGATGATTGCTGCGCTTATCTGGAAAAGAAAGCAACGCAGTTGTTTAGCCAGCGACAGCGAGACAAGGCCGTCGAGTTACAGAACCTCGCAGACGAACTGAAGAAGGAACTTCGGCCCGCAATGGTGAAGCGGGCGAAGGAACACGAGGTCGAGTTCCCGTCGAAAGTGAAAGGCACAACAGCATGAGCACTCAATACACAATTGATGAAATCAAAGAAGGTTGTGCGCCGCTATGGGGCAACGTTGAATGTATGACGTGTTCGCGGTTGCTGAGTTACATCGACTACTTACTCTCCCAGCTTAAAGACGGTGGAACTACGAAATGCGTTTGCGGCCATCCTAAATCAGACCACGAACTATTCAGCGACCACGATGAGTGCTTAGGCTGTCGCGGATTGGACGAACCATGTAGTGAATTCCGCGCCACCGCCCCCACCGAGACGAGTACGCGGTGCGGGGAGTGCGGGCATGAGCGGAAATGGTCAGAGCGTAATAGTGAGATTTGCGATTACAACCTAACCGATACTGACCGCTACGTACCGTGTGGCTGCAAGTGCGTATTCCCTGCATCGACTGAACAGGCGGGGGAGCAGGTGTGCGGCTGCACGGATCACGATCCCGAAGTCTGCCTTGAGGGTGAAGTGGACGAAGGTTCGCGTTATTGTCACTGCACCTGCCATGTTCCCGTGGGAACCACGCGCTCTAACACGATCCAATGGTGCGGCATGTGTCGCTCGCTCGATATTGTTACGGGAACTAAAGAGGGGTATCAGCTTGTCCACGATCATGTCTTCAAGAAGTGGACGGGAACTCCGAATCTGTTGTGTTGGTGCGGGGCCGTAAGAACGCCCGAAGAAGTTGCGAGTACCGCCCCTGCTCCCTCAGTAGCGCAACCAGAAGCCGATCCTTATGAGGGCCGTAGGGTTTCAGACAGCGCTCTACGTTTAGTCGAAGAAATTAGGACGAGGCTAGCGGATTCCGGCTTCACTAATGACTTGGTATTTCAGCTAGCGGAAAATTTACTAGAGCAAGAGAGAAAACAAAAAGAACAGCGTCAGTCAGCGGGCCATACTGTCGAGTGCGATGTCTGGATTCGGGCTGACGCGATTTGCACATGCGGAGACGGCACTACTACCCCAACCACAACAGCAGTAGAAGATGTTGTTAGAGAGATTATGGACCACTTTCTGTCAGTTGAGATTGACGAGTTACCGGATTCTCGAACAGTCCGAGCAATCCTCTCTCGTTACTTACCAGCACAGCAACCAGAAGTTGAGGCGATGGGCCATATCACGTCGTTCCTTGATTTAACCTTCATCGCGCGTAATGGTCGCGTCATGTCCACGCCTGAAATCATCGCCAGAATCAAGGAAGTCAGTGCGGAGCTGGATCAGTTACGCGAAAGCGCGGATGAAATCGAGCGGCTTAAAGGTGAGGTAGAACGACTCACAGCCAAGTATCGCGAATACGAACAGAATTACATTCTGCCTTGCTTTCGCTGGGCCGACGAAATCGGATTTGACTTGCGCGAAGCGGTCAAGGACAACACTGGAAAGAACTGCGTCGAGTTGCTTGTAGCTGAACTTCGCAGACGCGACACCACCGCCCGCGCTGATGCTATTGGAGAGTGCGCGAACGCCGTCAGGACGATGACTGATTTAGATTACAGCGACGGCGACGGATTACGAACTATCGATCCGCGCGGATTGCGGGAGATTGCAACCACGCTTGAGCAACTCAAGGGAGAGGGAAGTGAGTCAAGTTGACCGAAAGTTTAACTCCGTTGTTCGACCACTAGGGAGGATAGGGAGGACTAACCTATTTACCCTGTATATTTTACCTCGGGCGGCGCGATAGTAATAGAGTATAAATAGAGAATGCCTCCCTATCCTCCCTATCCTCCCCAATTGCACGGTTATCATGCACGCAGCTTCAGCCCTCGATAGTAAACGTTGCCAATCTTGACTTTATGGAATCCAAGGCGTTGCATTTCTTCGGAGAAGCGGGGCGAGGCAAGGGGCTTATGGCCCGTATCGGAGCACCATTCTCGGTACATTTCATAGAGAGTTTGTGCTTGAATTTTCCCAGTAGAATCGGCCTCACAACGCTCCTCAACAAACATCCTCGGAATATCATTGTTGATCCGATAGTGCTCAGTTGCCGCTTGAACTACGTCGGGAATCTGGAATCGTCCGCGTTGAAGAAGTCGCTGCAATCCGATTCGCGCCCAGTTGAGGATTGCCATACCGGACACTTGAATTTCCTCTTTCACGCGCGGATCTCGTTTGTTTTCGTCGATTGATGGGAAATGGACCAGTTTCACTCGGCGAAAGATACCAGCGCCTTTGTCATCCACTCGCGGCAGCTCATTCATCGCCCAGAGGATTTTGCACTGAGAGGCGAAAGTGACAGGATCGCGGAACTTACGATCTACGGTGACTCTCTCACCAGAAATAAGCGCGTTGACGATATGGGCGGATTTGATGAAATGGGCGGGTTGTTCAGTCGAGATTACCAGAGTCTTGCCGGGGAGATTGGTAAGGCCGAAGTTACTTGTCTCAATATCCGATAGCCCGAGTACTCCACACTGCGCACCTAACATCGACTCTAATCCGGTGATAAATGTAGATTTGCCGCCACCGGGAGGGCCATACAACCAAACGGCTATCTCATACTTTGTTAATCCAGTGATTGCATATCCCGCAAATTCTTGCAGGAAGTTGGCTACTTCTTCGCCGACGACTTCAAACAGAAACTTTAACCAACAATCCGAAGTTGCGTCAGGATCATAAGCAAAAGGCAACTTCGAGGTTCGATAATTCTCAGGCAAGTGCCCACGACGTTCTCCGGTCAGGAAGTCAAGTGTGCAATCGTCAAATATAAGCAAGCCTTTATCTCGATCGAATTGGCTGTCGGAAATAAATCTGTGAGCTTTGATAAGATTATAAAGGGAGTTGATGAGAGCATTGTCAACTTTGATAGCTACCTGTCGTTGGCCCATTACTGATTCTTGGATCTCACGGCGAATCAGTAATTCGTGAACGACAGGCCAAACTCCATTGTCATATCTGCGCCATTCCCCGAGCCCGTAGATTGTATTTGGATAATCAGCCAGATACCTGTCGCGTAGACGGATCTGGCGTAAATCCAGTTTAGGGGATGATGGCATTTGATAGAGCAGTACTTAAGCAACTAGATCGAATCGATCACGACGGAGCACTTTGGTCTGCTTTGCTTCCGTCTTCGACCGCCGGGTGAGATAGTCCAATTCTTCCGCCGGAATAGCTTTGCGCTCTCCAAACGCACTGATGCAGCCGATGCGCTTTTCCTTAATGGCGAGGTAAACTGCGGCCTCTGAAATACCAACGCGCTTGGCAAATTCCTGAACTGTTAAATACTTTCCATTGGACTTGCTCATAGGTGCTCAATATAAATCTTGAATACATTTGATGTCAATGGAAATAAAACCTTGATTCTGTTCAAGGAAGGATGTATAGTCCCAAATCACGATGAAAACATCTCGCACAGCGATCACTACATATCAAAGCTGCCCGCGCAAACGTTACTTACAATTCCACTACAACTCAACCGGAATCGAACCTCGTCGTCAAGCCGTGCCGCTCGTCTGGGGTCAGGGATTGCATGTAGGAGTTGCGTCGCTCTTGCAGGGCCACGAACCGGATGACGCTGTCGGACATGCGCTCCTTGCCTACGCCGATCAATGCGAGGAACGCGACTTTGACATCGACGATCTCGAATCTCAGTCATTCGTCTACAAGGAAGGTCAAGCACTGATCGAGGGATTCATTCGCGCATGGGCGATAGAACGCCTGCCCGACTTTCTCGGGACTTACGAAGTGATCGAGGTTGAGCGAGAGGGATTGTGGAGTGAGTGGACTGACAACATTGATCTCGCCTATCGTCCAGACGCCCTCTTGCGCAAGCTCAACACAGGCGGATTGTACATCTTCAATCTGAAGTCATCCTACGCTTGGACGGATCGAGAATTGAAGTCGTCTCGTTACAATGTGCAGGGATTGAGTGAGATGGCAGCTATCGAGCAGAGATTAGGAGAGAAAGTCGCTGGAATTCAGGATGAGATCTTCATCAAGGGTTCGAGACAGAAGCAGAAAGACGACTCCTACATTCAGGCTACTTTCCTCGTTCATCCGTGGCTCAAATCTGGCATAACCTCGTCAGATGACGAATGGGCATGGCAATACTACTTCGAGAAGAACGGACGTAGATCATCGCTCGGGAATTCGTTTAGTCGAGTGAACATCTGGGAACACATGTCAATCAAGGAATGGATCGAGTTACTTGCAGATCGCAAGGTGCAGGACTCGAATGGACTGAGTGAGTTATTCGTCACTCCCATCCCGCATGAGAGGAACGCGGCTGAATTATCGGAATGGCTCGTGCAAGCTCAGCATCAGGAGTCGAGAATTGAACGTCAACTGAAAGTGCTCACTCCGGCTATGCTCGATGAACATTTTCCAATGTATCGTCATTCGTGCTTCAACTATCAGCGAACCTGTTCGTATGCCCCAATCTGCCACGATCGATTAGATCCTGACTGCGGGCTGTATGTGCCGCGAGTTGATCATCACGAAGAAATTTCTCCCGACTAACGAAATAAGTGTTGACAGATGTCTAGACACTTGTCTATACTCCGCTCCCTGACATGATTACTGCAAAACAGTTTAGGGCCATTCGAGAGAACCTTGAAATGTCACAAGAAGAGATAGCACGGGCTTTGGATGTTTCCGCTAAAACAATCTCTAGATGGGAAACCGGGGAATCTGCACCGACTAACTCATCGCTAAGGAGACTCGGCTGCTTTCTATATCAAAATGCTTCTCAAGCGTTGCCTTTAAAGGTTAGACAGAAATTGTATAGCTTGCGTCGAGAAGCTGCACATAAAGTTCATCGAGCAATCATTCAGGGAAAGCTGCCACGTCTTACAAATGGAAATGTACGTTGTGTTGATTGCCAGAAGAAGGCCCAACATTACGATCACAGGGATTACACCAAACCGCTGACTGTGGAGCCTGTTTGTCAAGGATGTAATTTCCGTAGAGGCTTGGCAGTTCTAACACTACAACATATCTGGAAGTAGACGAAAATGGCCCTCAGCATCACTGCCACTTACACGCACGGCACTCAGAAATTTTGGGTGTATGAGCACATGAGCGACGAGGGCATTTTCAAGTTCTGGATACCGCACACCAAACGAGTGCAGGGAACATCGAAGTTCTTATCCCAACGTCCACCAACGACAATGGACATTCATGTTGAGTTTGAGCGAGACGAAACAAACAAAAAGGAATCTGAATGAGCGACAACTACGCAGCATCAATTCTCTGTTATGGCAGCAGTGGCACGCTAAAAACTACTAATGTGGGCCAATTCGCAAAATACGTATTCGAGATAACGGGCGCTCCAGTACGGCTGATCAGTGCCGACCCCGGCGGCTGGGAAACAATCGAACCTTTCATCAAAGCGGGAATAATTCATCCCTATCGCCTCACGGATAGCAAGACGCTCCTTGAGAATATAAGATTGCTGATGAAGGGCCATTGGCCTACGCCGGATGGAACGCTTGGCAAAGATCCAAATCTGGATAATGTCGGAGCGTATGCAGTTGAAGGTATTACTAGCATTTCCTTCCTGATCCTGCGACATTTGGTAAGCAAAGGCCAGAAAATTTCTGAAGACATCGTCGGCCAGTTTCGCGAGGGAGCCGAAGTATTCGGAGCAGCGGGACGATCACACTATGGTTTCGTGCAGCAATTCGCGCTCGATATGCTGGGCGTCGGCGGTTTTGGCTCGCTCCCTACCCTTTCAAAGCGGGTAATGTTTACGGCCCATGAGGGCAAAGGGCAGGACCAGCAAACACGGCAGACCGTCTACGGGCCTGCGGCTGTAGGCCAAGCTATTACAGGCGCGATCCCTTTCTATGTCTCTGATCTACTGCATTTCGAGACTGCCATAATCGATGCGAAGTCAAACAAAACCACAGTGCGTGCTTACTTGCGGCCTCATGCAGACAGTGAATTGCAGTCAATTGTCTGGCCCGCTAAACCGCGCATGCCTTTTGATCAGATTTCGGCTATTCAGGAAAAATGGCCGGAAGGTTATATCGATCTTAGCAAGGAATCACTCTACGACTATCTCAAATTCATGGACTCAGTGCGAGAGAAATCTGCGAACTCAATTCTTGCATGGAAAGATTCGCTGAGCAAAGGTGCGATGAAATGAGAGCTAATCCAATCAGCAAGGAACTAAGAGACTTCGCCCGTGCGCATGATTTGTACGTGTTCCAGACTTGTGTCACCGGCCAATACCGCAAGAGCAGGGATGGTGGTACTGCAATCACTGGCCCGTGCTCAAAGCGTCTTGCGAAAGAACTTCGCGACTTCATCTGGAACTGGCACAAGCGAGTTATGAAATCAAACGAGAAACTAATCAAATCTGAAGGAGCAAATTAGAATGAGCACCCCTGAAACAGCAATGGCTGCCAATGGCAGCGATAACACTGAACGCGCTGAGCCAAACTTCGTAGACATCAACGATCCGAATTTCATCGAAGGCGAATTAGAAGGATTCGACGACGAGAAAGATCCACTAGCCTTTGCCGTGGTGAGGGCTGGAACGTATGACGCTGAGCTGAATTTCTCCGAGCAAGATCCGGCTAAGCAATGGACTCAGCGTACTGACAAGTCGAATCATCCTTACTTGTCAACTCGCCTGACTGCGCGGATCTTGGATGGCCCCTTCGCGAATCGTCTGGTCAATGATGGCTTCGTCTCAACGATGGTCTTCGATGGGACTTGTGCAGTAGCAAAAGTGATCAAGGCAATCGGCGGAGAAGTGAAAGGATTGCGAACCTCTGCTGATCTCGCGCGCAAGTTGTCCCAGTCACTACCTGCCCGTGCTCGCATCCGAGTGCAAGTCCGCGCTCAGGAGAAGGGCGTCGCTAAGGCGTTCATCAAGGCCGAGAAAGACTTCCCGCAGAAAGATGATGGCACGCCTGACTTCGATAAAGTGGCGAATTCCGAAGGACCGGAGACTGGTGATCAAGTCTACGTGCGGAGTGAGATCACCGGGTATATGGAAGTGAAACATGAAGACTGAGCTTCTCGAAATCTTACAGGCGTGTCCTTCGACCGAGCCTGCCACATTCAGCGAGTTCCTTCGGGGGTTGTCAGACGTTCCCTCGAAGGGAGATCGAGAAGCATGGGCAGACTTGTTCGATAGAGTCCGTCAGGCTGAGAATATGGGCCTGATTGAAGTTGAGCGCGATGTTAACGACCGGATGGAGTCTGTCATTCTGACTGGCGATGGCATTGCGTTTCTGAAGAAGAAATGAGCACCTGCAAGCATTATCAATGTCTGCTCTGCGGTGATCTGCACGAGACGCCGCAGGAAGCTGAGAAGTGTTGTCAGTCCTATGTGGAATTGCCAGCTTGCTCGAATTGCGAAGACAAATTTGAAGTCAGCCTGAATTGAGTTATGCCCATTCCTCTTCCATCACATTGCAAATCGTGCGTTCTCTATCCCGAGCATCGAGCAGGGTTGGGATTCTCGAATCTCGAAGGCTCAGGGACGAATGGCGTTCTGGTCGTCGCCGAAGCATTGGGAGAATACGAGGAGATTGATGGCCTACCCTTGCGTCCCATGGCCCCGGCAGGCTCGGTCTTCCAGAAGTCGCTGAGATGGCAAGGACTGGATCGATCGGAGTTCACTTTGACGAATATCGTCAGATGTCGTCCTCCGAAGAACTGGTTAGATGGTGCTCCTTTCGAGAGAGAAGCGATTGATCATTGCCGTACCTACCTAGACGCGGTAATCAAAGAGCGCAAGCCGAAGTGCATTTTAGCTTTGGGGGGGATTGCGCTCAGAGAATTAACTGGGTTGAGTGGGGAGAAGAGGACGATCTCGCACTTGAGGGGATTCGTGCTGAATTCTCGCTATGACATCCCGCTCGTAGCAACTTATCATCCGTCGTTCATCGTGCGTGGAGCATCGCACTTACTTGGAGTCGTGATTCGTGACGTGAAATTAGCAACTCGCGTGGCTGCGACTGGGATTCCTGTTGAGCAAGTTGACTATCAGCTCAGCCCGACTCCGAACGAGGTTCGTCAGTGGTTCAACTCACTATTGCCGTCAGATCCAATCTCACTCGACATCGAAACTGACATGTTCGAGAAAGACGATGTTGATTTTGCGTCAAACGCGAAGATCACTCAGATTCAATTCTCAGCGAAATCTGGAACAGCGATCGTCTTACCCTACATCTCCACCTACTTCGACGTGATTGGTGAAGTTCTTGCGTCAGCAAATCCGAAGTGGACGTGGAACGGCAGAATGTTCGACGTGCCAATTCTCAGAGCTGCTGGATTCGAGGTCAATGGAGAGCATCACGATTTGATGCTTGCATGGAGACATCTCCAGCCTGACTTCGATGCAGAATCGAGGTTGATGTCGTTGCAGAGTTGTACGTCATTCTATGCTCCATTCTTTAGACCGTGGAAACACGAGTCATCGATCGATCTGCCCCTCTATGGGGCAAAGGACGCGGATTCGACATTCAGGTGTGGATCTGGACTCATGTCCGACTTGCAGAAGCGCGGGCTCTGGAGAGGATATTACGAGCACAAATTCAGATTGAAAGACGTGCTTGATGATCTGGGCAAGCGAGGACTGCCTGTGGATGCGCAGGGACAGGCTGAGTTTAGACTGGAAGTGATGACTGAGTCCGAGAAGTTGAGTAGTGAGTTGCAGCAACACATTCCATCTCAGTTGCTCGATCTGCACCCGAAACAAGGCTACAAAGTCATTCCGAAGCCGATCAAAGAATTAGTTGCGTCCTGCATAGGCCAGCCGATCGAGCAGATCGTTGCAAGGGTCAGGTCTGAGTTGAACTATGACTATCGAACGTTCGGCGTCAATGGCGACTCAGTTGAGAGATGGTGCAAAGCTCTGCCATTCAATCCCAACTCCTCGCAGCAACTTCTCCGCTATATCAAGCACATGAATTACAAAGTCCCCAAGAAATGGGGCGAGGACAAAGAGACGACGGGGAAGGATGCGTTGGAGAAACTCTTTCACCAGACCGGGGATCGCGTCATTGGACTGGTGCGTGAAGTCCGCAAGATGAACAAATTAGTCTCAGCATTTACGACAGGCAACTGGCGTCCTGCTGACGACGGCAGAGTTCATCCTACTTTCCTATTTGGGACTGCGACTGGTCAATTGAGTTGCCAGCGTCCCAACATTCAGCAATTCCCCGTGCATGGAGATCTCGCGTGCAAATTCAAACGCATGATTCGCGCAGAATCCGGTCATACATTTATCTCACTCGACTTCAGATCGTTCCATGCTCGATCACTTGGATGGATCTCGCTCGACGAGGATTACTACAAACTCGCCGACTTCGACGTTCATTCATTTGTCACTGCTCATTTCGTGCGTCTGCCTGAAGCAGAACATTTGTTGTCATTACCTGATGAGCAGCTTAGATCTGCCCTGAGCAAAGTCAAATCTCAGTACAAGGACATTCGAGATCAGAAAGCCAAACGCGCGATCCTCGGACTCGGATTTCACATGGGAGTAAACAAGCTCTACATGATGAATGCGGACAGCTTTAATCCAACTCTTGACGAGGTTAAGTTGCTCGCGGGCAAAGGATGGAATTCGTGGAACGACGAGCGCCGACAGAAGTATGTCAACAAGTTCGGACTGGCAGAGGCGAAGAAGTTAGTCGCACTCATTCAACGACTCTTTCCGAGAGCATTCTCTGACTTTCCACGAGACATCGAGGATCGAATTAGACGAGTGACGAAGTGCTATTTGAAGTCGCCAGCGGGATCGAATAGATGGTTTTGGGATCTCAACTTGGAAGAAGCAGTAGCGTTTCTCCCGGCGAACATCGCTCATGCTCATATTGACGATGTAGCACTAAGACTCAATGATCAGGGATTGCTCGACAAGTTTCAGCTCGTCAACTGGATTCACGATTCACTGCTATTCCATTGTCCAACTGATCTAGTTGATGAATGCACCTCGATCGTGCAGCGAGAGATGTCACTGCCGTCTGAGATTTGCGAGAACGAACTGGGCAAATTTCAATGCAACGTCGATGCGAAAGTAGGAGTTAGCTTAGCTGAAATGAAGGAAGTGAAATGAACGATCCTTATCCTGAACCTTTCGAGTGGTCCGTCGAATTCATCATGCCGATCATCGTTGGACTGATTCCACATGAATGTGAGCAGGGTTTCTATCCGCTGATTGATGGGAGTCTAATCGAATGTCCGACGTGCAGCAAATAAGTGATTCGGAAGACGCTAAGCAGTGGACTCCTGATCGAATAGCGTCGCTCAAGTGCGTCGTGCGCGAGGACGGGAGACGCTCGCATATCTTCCTCGATCACTCGAATAAGTGTGAGTGCGGGGATAAAGATTTGAATGCGTACAGAGACATGGAGCTAAGATGAACGATAACTTTCTAGCGCGATTCCGCAATGTCAACGTAGCCCGAGCTGATCAGGACTTCAAAGACTACGATCCACCTTATCTTAGCAATGAACAAACACACACGCTTTTGACGATCGAGCCGCCTGACTGGAAACTAAGTCTGACCGCGATTGAGATTGAGGCCATGAACGTTGCCAAGATGGAGACGCAATGACCCCTCCCAAACTCGCCATCGTAATCAATCTCAATCAGCTTGAGCAATTGATGAAGGAGTACGTCGCAGAGGAAATCTCAGGCGATGAATTCGTTCACGAACAACTACGACTGGGGCACTTCCTGCTCTGGTTGTACAAGAGACGACAGGAGGAAATGGATGTCAGTTCACGTACAGACCGGACATAAGCTTGACGTGGTTTATAGCGTCAGTAGCGAGGGTCGTCAGCACCTTCAGGGTATTCAGCCCCACGGAGGCATACTACTCCCATTATATGAGAAGCAGGCGCAGGCACTTATCGACGTACTGCAAAGAATCTTAAACGAAATAACAGAGCAGGAGACAGCAAATGGCAAGAAGTCCACTGACTGAAACGATTCAACGAGTGAACGGCATGGTTCATTACGTACAAGAGAACCTGAGCGCTGATGAGTACCTATTGTTTCTTGATCTATGCGTACCTGAACCCGAACCGGAGACTGCTAAGCCCGCTAAGAAGAAGCGCAAGTCGTCGAGCAAGTCGTCACGTGCGTCGAAGCTCTCCACTGCAATTCGCGATAACCTACAGCGACGGGCTGTAACCGAGCAGTCAGATGACGATCCCAACGCCCACTGCCAGAAGGAATTCGATGGCGGCTTCATTTGCAACGAACCAGCCGACGCAAATGTCCACCACCTACGCGGCGCGACCGGGTATCACGAGTTTGTCGTGGGGAAGTTGAGTGCGTCCGTTACTGAACCCTCGAACGATCCGAGCGAGTCGGCTGTAATTGCCGGAGCGGGAGACTGATATGGGCGGTCCTTCTATCAAGCGCGGTGAGTCGTCAGGCGACATTTGGACGCCGCAAGTCTTCATCGACGCCGTAGAGCGCAACTGGGGACCGCTAGCAGTGGATCTGGCCGCGACTCCCCAAAGCGCGAAGGCTCCGGTATGGATCGACGAGAAGCGCAACTCGCTATCGCCGGACGTGGGATGGTCTGTACTGCGTGGAAACCTATGGCTAAACCCGCCCTACTCGAACATTACACCGTGGGCGCGGAAGTGCGCCGAGTCTTACGAGTTGAACGAACAGGTCGAGATCTTCCTGCTCGTCCCTGCATCAATCGGAGCTAATTGGTTTTGGGACTGGGTGTGGCCTTACGCAACTGTCTACAGCGTGGGTCGGATGGTGTTCGACAACTGTTTCGACAAGCACGGCAATCTCGTGACTACGCCCTACCCGAAGGACTTGATTCTTGCGCATTACACGAATACGACGCCGAGTAGCGTGCTACAACGCTGGCCGTGGAAGCTGTCGTTGACGAAGGAAGAAGCGGATTTAGTTATTGGTGCAATTCCATTACAAGCACTACCCGACGCGAGTGCGCAAAGTGCAGCGGGAGGTTCAAGTGAATGACTTTGATGAAATTCTGAGGCGCGAGCCGCTAACGCAAGCGAATCTCGACATGCTGGCTCGAACGCTGCGACCGATTGAGGCAATAGTTGTCCGTCTCGGCGATGCCGATTTGTCGAAAGGCGCGGGGGTGCTTAGTAATAACCGGAAGTGTATCTGGACCAAAGACGGGCATCGAATTACGTTTACGATGATTAGTGGCGGCGGATTTCTTAGCAGTCTCAGCAAAGAAGTCGATCCGGCTGCGAATCCCGACGCAACCCCCGCCCCGAGTGGAGAGTGAGAGATGGAACGGATAACTTACATTAGCGAACAGGACAGGGATTACGCCAAAAGTCTGAAAGCTGCGCAAACGCATGACGCGCTCAAGGCTCACGTTTCTGCGTGGCGTTCGGTTGCGGACGACGCCTTTAAACAAGTAGCCGCGGAGTCGTTCGACTTTGCCGAATTTCAAGAGGGCCGTAAGAAGGAAAGTCGTAATGAATACGCGGGCGATGGATGGGCCATGAAGTACGGAGCCATTCTGATGCCGGAAATAATGATCCGCGTTTGCGTTGTAGCGCAACAATATGGTGCTCCGTGGGGCTGCGCGTACATTCGACTGAAAGAAGCAGGCGTTATCGACGATAGCAGTGGAATTGCGGTATGGAAGGAACACGACGACAGCTCCAACGACATCAGCTAACGAGGAGGGGGAGATGAACGAGTTATGTGAGCATTGCGCTGGAACGATTCCGTACCATCGCGGACGGAAGGTGACGATTTGTACGCGCTGCCGTCTCGAAGGCCACACGTCGCCGCAAGAGGAATGCGAAGTCTGTCGCAGGTTGGACGAGGACGATAACTGATGCCGTCGTGTTCCGAGTGCTCAACCGACTTTACTCCCCGTGACTATCTCCACTTGTGCGATATGTGTGGCGAGCAATTGCAACGCTCCTACGATCAATTACAGGAGTTTCGGGCAGGGGTGTTGGGATTCGAGGTGATTAGTGGACGAGTGATGTTCGGCGAAAGTGAGACGAAGGAGAGAGTTTGGAGGGTGGGATGAGTGACTCAACTAAAGAAGCAGAAACAAGACAATTTTCATTACGAGCAGTACTTACTGTAACGTCTGGTAGGCTGATTACCGAGATAGGCGAAATATATCAAATCCTTAATTGGATAACAGGCGATGAGATATTTACGCATCAGATCCCGCGCGCTATAGGGTCCGCCGCCCCGTGGCTTCTCAAATGCTTCCCCGAACTCGCGCCCGCGTCCGTCAATCTTGAGAGTCTGGATCGATGGATTAAGTCTGACCATACAGGTGGCCATGAGGGGATCAGGATGTGGATAACTGAATTGAAAATGATGTTTCCCGATCTGAAAGACCACTACGACATTGTGCCGCTGTCGGAGGGCTGGATCAGTATGGACCCGCGAATTGAAGCGGAAACGATCGTAGGAGATCGAAGGAAAGTGATAACAGTGGAAAGGCGGCATGACGTATGACGCTCCCACCCACCAAGCAGGAGATCAACGACGTGCTGGAGCGGTTGGACGAGAGTGAGTGGAAGTCTGACGCAGAGAAGCAAGGGCTCCCACTGGCAACGCGAACGAGCGGCACCGGGGCGAAGTTATTGGATGTAGACGCCACCCTCCGTCGCACGACCCCAACTTACAATAAGGAGAATCACAAATGACTAAAGTTAGATCAATCAAACGTCCGTCAAAGATGGACCAACACAACGAAGCTATCAAGGCTGCAATGCCGGAAGTACGTGCGCTGGTTAAGAAGCATGGGCGCTCAATTATCCGCTCTTGTATTGAGCGCATCTACCAGTACGAAAAGAAGGCTGCGCAGGTTGAGAAGTTGAAAGCTGAAGCCAACGCGTTAGAGCAGAAGCTAATGTCGGATGATGGCACGCTCAGCGCAGCTAGATAGTCACAGTGAAACGCTCCACGCGCACAACTCCAGTTGGTTTAGGCTGTCCGCGTTGTCATCGAGGTAACAGTTCGGTAATCGACTCCCGCGACTCACTCTCAGGTAAATCTCGGCGACGCCGTCACGAATGTAATCACTGCGGCGAGAGGTTTACTACTTATGAGATCACCGCTGCTGAGTATGAGAAAATCAAAGCAATGAGATTTGACGCTGCACAACTAGATGCAACGATTGCTACCTTACGCGCAGTGAAAGCTCAATTTGGAGAAACCAATGGACATGCCAAAAACTGAATACGACTTCCTGCTGGGGTTTTACCTGCATCTTTCGGTGTTTGATCCTTTCACGTCCACGTTCACCTTTCTTACTCCACCTGAACGACAGGAAATAATGTTGACGATTTCGGTATTGAAGAGGAAGTTGCAGGAGATTATGCCGAAGGTTCAGGATCGGGAAACGAGTGAGAGTTCGAGACGCACGCAGCCGGATTACGGGAAGGAGAAGTGATGAGTAGACTCGACGAAGCGTTTATAGCAGCAGCGGACATACATGAGAGCGATGAAATAGACGATGGCCCGTATAACTTTCTTAGACTGGAATGTCTTGGCCCCGCGGGGAGCAAAATGCCGTGGGCGGCAATGTTTGATTGCTCTCAAGGAGATGACGAGTGGTTCGAGGATCGCTCAATCAACGATTACCCAACCGCATTTAGGGCCAATACGCCAGAAGACGCAATCTTTGGTGCGGTTGAAAAGTTCAATAAGTTAACAAGCAGGATCGCTAAACAGAGGGATGTTTAATAATCCAAATTGAAAGGAGGACAAAGGAAATCACGTAGAAAAGGTTAATGATTCACTAGTATTCAGTTAACGGATAACTCAACTGGATATTAGCGTTCATTTTGAGAAAAGAGAGCAGGAGAGGCGCTGCGTAAAGTGGCGTCTTTCTTGTTTGATTAGTCTGAGGAGCGCGGTTTATCGGTCTCGCTATAGCTAATCTCGTGCGCGTCCAGCAGTCCCTTCAACCGCTTCATCTGATGCTCGTGCAGGGTTAGTCTAGTCGCTTGCTGCGCGCTGCGATTACGCTCATTCTCCAAGTCGAGCATCAAATCAGTAGCCTTTCTTTCCCAGTGATCACGCTCGTCCTGAAGTCGCTCAGCTTTTGTTATCGCCGATGTCGCAGCTTGAATTAAGCTCACGTCAGTATTGACTGTTATCTGTCTGGTTTCAGCGGAGATTTTCGCAATCTCAACAGGCTCACGCTTGCGTCGCGTCAGCCATCCACCTACCCATCCAAGGGATGATGCAAGCAATAGCCCGAGAATCTGCATTAGGCCGTGAGGGATGGTCGAGGTGTCTAGCTGCATGATTCATCGACGATCTAAGACCTGATTTAGTCGAGCGAGAGTGGTGGCTAGGGTTTGTTCCTGCTGTTCTTCCTGCTTGCGATCCTTGATGACGAGCGAGAGAGTCGGCTTGGCCCACCTGTTCGGATTCTTTTTGCGCGGAAAGATCGTACCGGAGTATTGCGCGGAATCGGGCGGCATTAGTCGGCCCAGGGGAAGCCGACAGTAGCCCCAGTGCTCGGCTAAGCAGCCAGCGTCGGCTTGATCTGCGTCTTCAAAGATTCCCTCGTCTTCAAACCAGCGATAGGTTTTGCGGGTGTTGCCATTCTCGTCGGATTCAATCACCGCCTCCTTCGGGGTGGGAATGCCGAGACTGAAGGAGAAGTTTAGAAACGGTAGAAAGATCCAATTGAAGAATAATTTACGCCAGCGCGGCGCACTGCCGTCCAGATTCCATTTCCATTGCGACACTTTGTAAACATCGCGAGGCTGTTCGATGGACGGTTCCGGTCGCATGGGCTAGCCTCCCTTTCCCGGAGGATCGACGTGACCCGGATTCGGATCATCCTGCGGTTTCACAGGCGGTCCTTGTGGATCAGGTGTCTGCGGTTGCACCGGAGTCTCACTCGGCGGTGCATCAACTGGTTTCTGGTCTGGGCGATTACTTGACATTTTTACTCCTGTCTCCCTTTTGATTAGATCGTAGTACGCTTTCCCTTGTAACACCGGGATCTCACTAACTTATCACGGTTGAGATTCATGTGGGGGTGTGTCGTTATCTCCTTATTGCGAACGCGATTGCTATTACTACTGAACCGATCGTGATCAGCGATACTAACAAGCCAACTGCGATGATGGCGTAGGTAACGGTGTTCTTGGCTCCAGTCCCTTTGCCCGCGCCTTCATAACTCGACTTCTCCAGTGCGGCTAATCTGCGATTTACTTCCACGTTGTTCTCGGCGTTCTGACTGGCGAGTGCAGTTGCGGTCGAATTCAACGTGCGCTCAACTACTTGAATCGCCGCAAGGCTTCGATTCGCCTCGGTAATCCTTGCCATTTCATCACTGGCCCGAAAAGCTGCCAGCTTGTCCTGCTCCATCTTGTGGATTTCGCGGTCATGTGACTGGTGGACAATACCGATTTCACGAGCGAATTCCGCTCTCAGTTCCGATGTTTCCTCAACCCGCTTAACCTGTTCTTCCAGTCTCCTGAACTCTGCTTCGAGATACCGATTGTGCATCTCGCGCAGGTCGTCTTGCCTGCGATTGGCGGCGTCGACTAGATCAAGGACGTTCTTGGTGGGGTCGATGACTGGCCCACCCAGCGCGTCTATGCCTATACCTTGACGCGGTTCAGAGGAATTAGCCACCGCTTAATCTCTTCTGGGCGTAATAGCGCTTCCCGGCTATGGACAGATTTGCTTTATGTTCATCGCTTAGCTTTTTGCCGCGACGTGCCGCTGCGTTATTAGCGCGATGTTGAGGGCTTTGCTTGCGGCCCTGTTTCGCGATCGACATCTTGACTTTTGTTTCTTCTGACCGCTTACAGCCTAGAGCACATTTATTACCCAAAAGTGCGGCGGAGATATTGGCAAGATGTTCAGCGGTCTTTTCACGGCCCTGCATCGACGCTGACACCTTAGCTTTCTCCGTTTCACTCCACCGACGAATAGGGCGCGCCGCCATTCTCACTATCGCCTCTGGTGTGAATTTATACCCAAGCTGAGAACCAGCAACAGGTGAAAGGTTATAAGGCGGGCGAAGTCTATCAAGACATCGCTGTTCAAAGAACAAAAGATCTTCCTTTACGCAAACTAATAAGATCTGAAATGTAAACGAGTCTGCGCCATACCTATTCCAAGCGGCTTGCAACTTGCGGTTACAGTGTAAGCCACGAGTAAGAGCGCTGAAATGTTGGTAGCGCCGTCGCCTAAGGCTTACGGCAGATCCGATATACCGTCTGCCGTTGGCTGTATTGAGAATCTGATAGATACCCGACAGTGCGGGGTCTATCACCGCATTGCCTTGTGCGTCTACGCCGATACCTTGTCTGGTTTCCTGAGCCATTCACTACATGCACAGCTTTCTTACTTGTTACGAGCCCTACGCAGTCGGTGCAGCGGGCGTGTTACGCGTCACGGCGTCAGCCAACTTCGTCTTCTGTGCGCTGAACTCCGCCGAGAGTCGCGCTACATTCGTGTTATCGCTGAGATTATCAGCAGCGATCGCGTCCTGTAGTCGTTGATCAAATCCATCCATCAGCGCGACGGCGGAATCAGCCACGGAGGTCAGTTCTCCAACTTCAGTGTCTAGCGTATTGAAATCAGCAGGCATATCAGTCTCCTGTAGTTTGATTATCTACGGATGTTTGCAGTTTCTCGCGAGCGGTTCTAACGGCACTCGCGGCTTCGTCTATGTGTTGTTGTACTTCGTCGGTGTTATTGTCGGGATTAGCAGCAGCTAACGCAATCGCGGCCAGCCACTTGCCGAGGTTCTCAGAGGCTTGCACGATAGTCTCGTTGAGCGCGGTCAGCCGCATCCCGACTTCATTTCTCAACAAGGAGATCTCAGCCGCGACGCTCGTGTCAGGTGCGGAGATACCCTCAGCGAGTTTATTGATCGCGCCATCAATCCCGCCGAGTTTCGTGTCGAGCGCTGCGAACTGCTCAGGGCTGAGATTCATTGTTGCTGAACTCAGCGATAGCACTACTTGTCGGTTGCCATCATCGGCCATGCGGTTCCTTTCTCTAGCTGAAGGTGCTTAGCCTGCTTAACCAACCCCTCGCATGATTGCACTCAGTAACTCACTCTTCTGCTCGTCGGTGAGATCCTTCTTGTCACGCAAGTTCCGACCAATGTCCACGAGCGTTTGCGTCGGAAGGATGATTTGCGAGTAGCCTACGCCTTCAGTGTTGGGGTCAGGGGATTCGTCAACCATATAAGCTGCTCCTTCTCATCAAATCCTGCGGCATCGAAGTCCCCCGAACAATCGACTGCGTATTCCAGTGGACAGGCGATCCCTCGATTCGATGCCGCATTGTCAATTCTATGCCTGATTACCCATGTCTTCTTCAGCGATCTTCTTCGTCTCAGCAGCTAATGCGCGCGCTCTCGCGATCACCTGCTCGTCTGTCTCACCAGTCTGCCGCAACTGATTAATCAACTGCGTTGCCAAGGGAGTCAAGGTGTTAATTGCGCCGATGATTCCAATTAGTGTCGCAGCCATTACTTGCCTCCTTTTATCGCGAGCGTGAGCGTAACGGCGGCGTTAATAGCCGTGACTGCGCTGGTGATCACTGCGCGAATGTTCTCGTTGTCGATGTTGAGAGCGGCGAGTACTGAGGTTGCCTGTTGAAGTAATGATACGATATTTGCCTTGCCAACTTCGAGATCGCTCGGTTGTAAGTTCGCAGCGCGTTCGACAGCAAGCGATAGGTACTCATTCGCTTGATGAATCGCAGTAGCAACCTTCTGGCGCTTGGCAATTGCTTCAGGCGAGCCCGTCGCGCCGTATAGTCCTGACTGATACAGGGAACGA
This sequence comes from Pyrinomonadaceae bacterium, assembly GCA_035491875.1. Taxonomy (GTDB): domain Bacteria; phylum Acidobacteriota; class Blastocatellia; order Pyrinomonadales; family Pyrinomonadaceae; genus PSRF01. The sequence goes on from DATJKB010000744.1 coordinate 68,631, forward strand.
TTGGATTTTGCTGCCGTATTCAGGATTGCCGCAGCGTCAGCAACTTTCTTCTTGACCCGGCTAACATCGGAAACGGAACAGGCGAATCCATAGCCTGAGTAGGCGATTAGTGAAACAGTGAGCAGGATTGCAAGGTGGCGAGTTTGATTGGAGCGTTTCATAGTCAGCAGTATCCCATAAACACCGTTGTAAGTCACGAATTTGTTGCAAGGGTTGACTTGTAATACTGAGTTGTGGTACGGTGTCGATTGTGAAAGACGCCCTGCAAACATCGGCACGTGTTTCCCGCGAAGAATCCAACGGCAGAGAAATAGTCAGCGGCCAATGGTATTGGGTTACAACTGAAGACTATCGCGGCAAGAAGGTACGCTGGCTTGGCTGCGTGACGCACCTCGGCTCGAACTATATTGAGCTAAGCAGGGCCGGGGTCTATAACGGTAGTGAGACAGAGCGCGTTCACCTAAACGAATTCCACAAACTATGTGAAGCTGAATTACATGCTGAACAGATCATTCAGGATTGCGTTTTGGAGTATCAGCAAGAAACCAAGCGACTAATGGGTGAAGTTCAACGAGTCACGGCTAGTCTTGCGATCGCGCCACGCCGGGAACTTAACGACGGCGACGACACTGAGGCGCTTGTTCTACGCAGTAAGGGCGTCAACGTGAAGGACTACAAAAAGGCGCTCGTCAAAGCGAAGGAGAAGACTCTGCCCGATCTCTTTAGGCAGATCAGGCAGAACAATGAACACATGGGCGCATGGATGCAGGCCGCGCTCCTCCCGTTGGAAGCAGAGGTTGAAACACTCAAACCCGCGATTGAGTTGATTCAGGGGCGAATTTTTAACGTTGAACTCTACGCGGGCTTGGTCGAGCAGGTAAAAGAGATCAAGAAAGGCGAACCCGCGCCGATGTCTGAGCCGATTCACTTGTTCCAACGCCGCGCGTACATGGACGAGGAGTGCTTAGCTGAATACGAAACCGGCGGCATGGAGTTTAAGAATCTCGGAGCCTTCGACAAATGGCTAGTCGTGCCCGCAAACCTTAAACGCCTTTTGCCGCACCCGCGCTGCATTCTTGCCTTCCAAGTAAGACGCAAAGAAAAGAAGCGCGAGATTGCCAGCATTGATGACTTCATTCGGATGCTGTTTGCTCGCGAGCAAGACTATGACAAGCTGACATTTCTATACATGCGAAATGGCGAGCAGGTCTTTCGATTGAATACCGGGATTGAGTTTGGCGCACAATTGTTCCCTGATAGCGAGCGGTCGAATCTTAACGGCACGGTATACGCCAAGCACGATTGGGGTAAAGTGGAGCGCGTTATTGGCGAGAGTGAGTATCAAGGGCTGATTGAAGATTATAAGAAGGCGCGACAGCACCACGCCGCTTTGGTTCGTGACCTGCGTGCCCGAAAGGTTCCCAAAGATAGCTGGTGGCTAGAGCCGGGGTTCAGTAGATTTAGCAATGGCCCGGATCCAAAGGATTACCACGGAAAATATATTCTGTGGTCGCCTGAAACTGTTTATTACGATGACATCTCTGAGTTCATTCAAGATCAGATCGACAAGCACAATCGCCTTGTTCTAGTGCTTCAGGGACTCTTGGATCGGTCGCCCACGTTTCACCCTCACCCACCATGGCAACTGTGGTCGCCAGAAGGATTCGGTCAGGCCATTCGACTGATCTATGACGATACTCGCGGACTTGTAAGCGGGGATGCGCCGGACTTTGAAGCCTATCGGGCGAAGCTTAACGAATCGCTGAAAGTCGGATCGATTACGGTTGGTCAGCATGACTATTGGCGGATGCTTGAAGCGGAAAAGTACAACAGAGCATGTCGCAATAATTGGAGAATTCAACACCACCGCGACATCTCGCGTTATTCGCCTCCGGGCAATGACGGCCCCGGCAAACTCGCCACGGTCAAGCAAATCTCGAAGAAGGGCTGCTCGTACTCATGGACAAAGGATCGCGAGCGTGAGACTTGGGGGCATAGTGGCCCAATCACGTGCCGTCTCACGGTGCCGACAGAAAAGGTGCTGAATGCAAGCGCATATCAGGCCGGAGACTTCCATATCTTCTTTGACGATCCGCGAACACGCGCTGATTATTTGCAGTGGGCGTGGCTACTACTAACAGCCGAAGAATGGCGCGCGGGAAATCGGAAGGTGCAAAAATGAAGAAACAGATCACCAAGAATCAGTATCACTGCAAATGTGAACGCTGCGGCTACGAGTGGGTTAGCCGCAAAGGCGTTCCGATGGTCTGCCCGAACAAGCGCTGCCACAATCCACGATGGGACCAGAAGGCGGCCTAATGTACGTTCACCGTCACCGTCTGTGTCCCACACGGCCCAGTAACTATCACTGTCCCGGACTTTCTCTTGGTTTGTAGTTGAAACTCGACGATCGCGCTGGTAGCGTTACCGGGATTAACCGACTTCGATGTTGGGGTGACTGCTACCTGTCCCGAGGTGGAAGTTGCTTTGATAGTTGTGCTTCCGGTCAAGCCGGAAAGAGTCACAACCAGCTTACCACTACCCCACTGCGGGAGCGTTGCAGGACTAACGCTGACTGTCATTACGCAAGGCACAGGGGCGGGGACTGGCGTAGGAGTTGGTACTGGTGTCGGAACGGGAGGCGGCGCTGGAACCGGGTCCGGGGTTGGCGTGGGAGTCGGTGCAGGAATAGGCACAGGAACCGGATCTGCTACGCTCAGGAATTGAACCGCCACGAACCCGTCAAGATCGGTAGTGAAATCCACTGGAACGAAAACATTGCCACTGACTGCATCAAGTTGAGTTGCTCCGGTCGTGACTCCAGTTTCGCCAACTTCGGCCACTCGCTTAATCGTACTGGAAGTCGTCGGCGCTTCTCTGACGTTAACCCGACTGATGACCTGGATCTGCGAGCCGATGGGTATCGGGGCAGGGGCAGGGATTGGTACAGGTACAGGAATCGGTACTGGAACAAGATCGGGCGTAGGCGTAGGAATAGGCACGCTCGCTGTACTACTCTGCGCCGCCAGTAGTGCATCAATATCAGCGCCAACTCCGGCAATCGGACTGCGCCAGTCACTCGGAATCACAAGCGTGTCGGGGTAGTTGTTTCCAGTTGGATATGCGCCTTTGTCATACGGCTTCACGATCGTGTTCCCGGTCACAATCGAACTCGGTGTGAACTTCGCCAGCGCTGCCACTCCACTCGTCCCACCGTCACCGAAGATGCCGTAATCATGGTCCACGGTGAGATTGTTGGTGTACCTGAATCCTGCCGACTGGTCGCCGTACAGCGTCATTAAGTTTCCCTGCTGAACGTGCGTGTTACGGTCAAAGACGACGTTATTGAAGCCGTTCAGCGTGAGAAAGTTGCTGCCAATGTCGGTGAACAGGTTGTTTCGTAGTAGGACGTTATCACCGCGAATCGAGCCCGGCTTTGCGTTAGCTTTTGGCTGACCACTTTTATCCAGACACGAACCCGAAGTAGTAGTCAACGATTCGTTGTCCACTCCAAGGAAGTTAACACCTCCGCCCGTTGCGTTCTTCACGATGTTATTCGTGAACACAACATTTTGAATCGTGGACCACGGCGCGAAACAATCTTGATTACGAACCGTAAATAGAATTGGCACACCGCTTTGCCCATCGGCCCAATTGTTCTCAAACACGTTTCCATCGATGACGACATCCTTTGCGTTCTTTAACTCCAGTAGATTCTTCACGGTCCAGTGATGGCCTGCGTAGGTTGGATGTCCAACTTTCCATGTCAGCGGCTTGAAGACGTAGTTGCGGCGAATCTCAATGCTCGACGGAGTGAGCGCTTCTATAGCCGGATCGGAGCCGCCAAACATGATGTTTTCGCCCGCTGCTTCGAGGTAGTTGTTGATGATATGAAAAGGGCCCGGCCCGTTCCAGCCACAGATTGCCTGCGTGTCGAATCCTGCGCCGTGAATCTCGGAGAAATAGGAGTTGCTGATGGTAGTCTCAGCGCTATTCAAACTCACGCCGCGCTGCACATCCCGCGAACTCCATCCATGAACATAACAACGGTCAATAACGATATGATGCGGGACCGAGTCCACTGCTCTCTGTTCGTCGGCCCCTTTGCCAAGTCGAATCAAGTCGTAGACCACTGACGACTCGCTCATCGTGGAGATCTCGATTCCAACGAACCTGTAGTGATGCGCTCCGGGCGCGGTCTGAATAATAGGCTCAGCCGGAACACTTCCCTGAATCTTTGCGAGTAGCGTGGATTGCGTTGCTGGATTGATTCGCTCGCCGACAGGCAACTCATCTACGCGATCGCTTTGGACGATGATCTCTTTATCAATAGCCTTGTTCGGTAAGGTGATATTTGCAACTACAGGGGAATTTGCAGCGATAGTGATTACATCTCCGCCTGCTGCCTCATTGATTGCCTGTTGTAAGTTGCCGACGTAATCAACACCAGTGCGTTTATTGATAATCGCCATAGAAAGAAACCTTTCACATGAAGGGAAATAAAAGTGGGGCCGAGCCAGTCTTCAGTGACCCGGCCCCGAATACAGGAGGAACATAGTGATCAAGCGTCACTTGAGCGCAGTTTATCACGAAATTGTCAAGGAGTGGTCAGGGGTTCAGTAAATTCCCATGCGCATTCGACGATCATGTTGCTGGATGTGACACGTGGAACATTTTACGCCGCAATCTCGTGAGTGCTTAGATGACACTTACGGCACAGCCACCGAACATCTAACGGTTTTGAATAATCTTCGTGGTGTTTTTCCACTTTTTTCTCGCTACCGCAAAGTTCACAAGGCCGGGGAATTAATAACCCTCTTTTCTGGTAAACCCCTGCGATACTGCGAGCAATATCCTTGCGTTTCTGTTCCTCCGTCATCGGATGTAGCTTGCGCCAACCACGCATGTACTCCGCATGGTGCATACGACAATAACGCTGAGACGAAACGTTAAGAGGGTTACTGCAACCCGTCCAACTGCAAGTCTGTTTTTGTCGTTCTTTCATGTGGTGTTAAGGCGTCGTTAGCAGCTCGCTGAACTCCCATGCACATTCAACGATCATGCCGCCGAGTGTACCTAAATCGCGGTGGAATCTTAATTCAAAGGAGTCAGGTGCAACGCAAAATCGTAACCATGAGATTTTCTGGATGTTCGGGCTGACTGAGGCATTTAATGTGATATTTTCAGTTCCGTCATTGTTATCTACCGCCGCTACGATGCGGCGATTTGCCACAGTTCCATCTGAGTAGGTAATCTGAATATCGCGACGCGCGTGGTGGAGACTGTAAAAGGAATAGCCCGCAACGATACGCTGTATTGTACCACTGATTTGCGCGATGAATGTGAGATCGTTCTCTCGACTTGGAATCCATATCGGATTTTGCCGTCCCTGCCGTGCGTCCAACCAGCCATAAAATTCACTCAGCGCCTCGCGTGAAACCATCAGCACTCGCACGGGGATCGTCGATGAAGTTGCAGTATCCAATCCCCTGAAGTAATCATTTCCAGTGAGGTTTCCAGTTCCCAATTGACGCTGACGAATGGCGTATTGCGATTGTTCAAGGATGTCGAATCGAGCTGAGTCAAGGGAGAACACTTCAATTGCAGGTTTCAGCACGTTGGGCTGATAGGTAGAGACAGGAGCGTAGGTAGTAATTCGCCTTGAACTCAACTCAGTATCGAGTATCTCAAACGTCAGCGTCCCAGTCTCACGATCGATCACATACGACTCTAATTGCGACTCATCGTTTGGTAAGTGCGCGAGTCTCGCGGGTGCGACGAACCCATTTGTAACTGTCGCTGTTACAGACGACGAAATTCCTAATTGTGAATCAGTGCGCGAGGTGATGCGAAAGAATTGGAACGTCGATGGATCGTAAGGATCGCTCGCAATTGCGCAGTAGGAGCCGATCTCGAAGTCTCTCAGGGTCGTGTCACAGTCAAGAGTTGTGTCGCTAACATTCGCCGTTGTAGTGAGTGGGGTCCAATCAGTCCAGATTGGCAGCTTGAACACTTGCGCAGGTTGGAAGAGCGCGCGTTGGAATGCGGCTCGGGCGAGAGCGGAAGTAGGAGTGATCGCATATTCCAACGCTCGTCTCGGCCCGTGTGGACGCGCGTTCACTCGTTGCTCGTAGTCAGGCTCACTGCGATTCCCGTGCGTGCGGTAGCTGAGATGCTCGGTAATCACCCGCCCACTTCCACTAATCGGCTCAGTCCAGTTATGGGCGAAGGCGAAGTCAACTGGTTCAGGCGCATCGGTGTCGAGGATGAGTTGAACGCGCACGGTGATTGTTGCGCTGCTCAGCAATCGATTGATCGCAGCTTCATAATTCTCCTTCACCTCAGTTGCGTTCAACGCTGGTGAGCAGATCGAAGCTTCATCAATTCCAGCGCTAATGAACAAATCCTGATTTCCCGCACTGCCGAAGAACCATGCGGGTGATCCTCCTACACCAATATCTCCGAGTGCAACATCCGTCCTTGTCGCCACTAGTACCCCATTCACATACAGCCGCATCACATTCCCGATCCGTGTGCCGACGATGTGATACCAGCGATTCGCGACGGCCTGCTCTTGAGTTAGTTCGTAATCCGTACCGCTGACAGAGAGGGTGAATCTCACTCCACCACCGCCCGGATTGATTGCAATCCAATTCCCCCCACTCAGTCCGACTTGTCCGTTGCGCGTGACGAGATGCGAGACTTGCGTAGGTGGCAGGAGATAGCCGAACACTTCGATCGAGAAGTTGTCGCGCACATCAGCTTGCGGCGCATCTGCAATCAACGTCTTCCCAACTGAGCCGCTCATTGCAAGTGAAGCTGGGTCCGTCTCAACTGGAGAGAGGACGCCGAACACTGGTGCGTA
>DATJKB010000745.1:0-3451 GCA_035491875.1 Pyrinomonadaceae bacterium
CATCTTGTTCTCGTTGAAGCGTGTGATCGATGCAGGTTCATTGGGTTCCGAGTTTCAATCGGCACTCAAGCGGGGATATGACTATTGGCAGCAGACCTTCTTTCTTGCGGACGGTTGGCCGAAATACTACCATGACGACCCCTATCCCGCGGACGCACACGCCGGCGCGAGCGCCATTGTTACTTTCCTGGAGCTCGCTGATTTAGCCGAGAATTCAATCGAGTTTGCCGAACGTGTGGCCCGGTGGACGATCGGGAATCTGCGTGATGAACGCGGCTTCTTTTATTATCAGAAGCGTCGCTTTTATACCGTGAAGAAACCTTACATGCGCTGGAGCCAGGCGTGGATGCTTTATGCGCTGGCGCGATTGTTGGAAGCGAAATGCCGATAGCAGCAGACGTCGTCGTTGGTCCGAACGTAACCATCTTCCACTCCGAGCTGGTCAACCTTTACGGCTGCGTGATTGGAGCTGATACGCGAATCGGCGCGTTCGTTGAGATTCAAAAGAACGCGATTGTAGGTGAGCGCTGCAAGATTTCCTCGCACAGTTTTGTGTGTGAGGGTGTGGTTATCGAAGATGAAGTTTTCATCGGCCACGGTGTCATGTTCACGAACGATATTTATCCGGCAGCCACGACGAACGAAGGCGCTTTGAAGGACGCAGATGACTGGGACGTAGTTCCCACTCTCGTAAAGAAGCGGGCGAGTATTGGCAGCAATGCGACTATCCTGGCGGGGATCACGATCGGGTTGGGGGCGCTTGTCGGTGCTGGAGCGGTTGTGACTCATGACGTTCCGGATTATGCAATCGTTGCGGGAGTGCCCGCGCGAGTGATCGGAGACGTGCGCGAAAGAAAGTGAAGCGGCTTTTTGGAGTGCGGCGACCTGTCGCCGCTTTGGTTATTGTTTGAGTCTCGTAGTGAGAAAGCGGCGTGAGAAAGCGGCGACAGGTCGCCGCATTCCAAAATGAAACGATGCTAAAAGTTGGTGTCATCGGCTACGGCTACTGGGGTCCGAATCTGGTGCGCAACTTCATGGCGTGTCCGGATGCAGTCGTCACCGCTGTGTCAGACGTGCGTGAAGACAGATTGGCGCCTTTGCGCAAGGTCTATCCCGGCCTAAGCACGACCACTAACTCAGCGGAATTGATTAGCGATGCTTCCGTTGATGCCATCATTATCGCAACGCCTGTCTCAACTCACTTTGAACTCGCGCTAGCAGCGCTCCGTGCTGGCAAACACGTCCTGGTTGAAAAACCACTCGCTTCAAATTCCGATCAGGCGCGACAGTTGATTGACGAAGCGGAGTCGCGCGATCTCGTGTTGATGGTGGACCACACGTTTGTCTACACGGACGCGGTTCGGAAGATGCGCGAGCTGATTTCGAAAGGCGAACTCGGCGAGATCTACTACTACGACGCTGTCCGCGTGAATCTCGGATTGTTTCAGCACGATGTGAATGTGATCTGGGATCTCGCCATTCACGACTTGTCGATCATGGACTGCGTTTTGCCAACCAGGCCCGTTGCCATTTCCGCTACTGGAATTAGCCACGTTCCGGGTCAACCCGAAAATCTTGCCTACATCACTTTGTTTTTTCCTGACCGGCAAATCGCGCACATCCACGTCAACTGGTTGGCGCCCGTAAAAGTGCGACACACTTTAATTGGCGGCAGCGAGAAGATGATTCTTTACGACGATATCGAGCCAAGTGAGAAAGTGAAGGTCTACCACAAGGGCATCACCGTGACACCGGGAACTGAAGACGTTTACAAGCTGCTCGTCAGCTATCGATCGGGTGACATGTATGCGCCCCGGCTCGACAACGCAGAGGCTTTGCAAAGAGAGGCGCAGCATTTTGTCGAATGCGTGAAAAGCAAAGTTCGACCGGAGACGGACGGCCTGGCAGGCCTGCGCATGGTGAAGATGATCGAGGCTGCGGAAACATCATTGCGCAAGCGTGGTGAACTTGTTGGCTTGAATCTATAGTCCGTTGTCAGTTGTCCGTGGTCCGTTGTCAGTTGTTCAGTGTTCCGTTGACAGCGTGTCATATTTCGAGCTGCGAGGGAGCCAGATCGCTCATCTGACAACGGACAACTGACAACTGACTACGGACCACGGACAAGAAATGCGCATCTGGATCGATTTAGCTAACTCCCCTCACGTTCCATTCTTCAGCGCACTTAGACAAGAATTTCTCAACCTCGGTCATGAGATCGAATTCACCGCCCGCGATTTTGCCGAGACGGTTCCACTGGCTGAACAATCGGAACTAGGTGCTGTGACGGTTGGCGGATATGGTGGTCGCCGCGTGGCAGGCAAAGCGAGCAATCTCGCAAGTCGCGCATGGGAACTTGCACGCTGGGCGCGCGGCCGACGTATCGATCTGGTTGTCAGTCATAATTCCTACTCACAGATTCTTGCCGCACGAGCGTTACGACTACCGAGCGTCACATTGATGGATTATGAGCATCAACCTGCGAATCATTTCGCCTTTCGTTTGAGCCAGAAGATCATTGTGCCTGATTGTTTTCCGACTGAGCAGTTGAAGAGGTATGGCGCACGAATTGGAAAGGTGCGTCGCTATCACGGAACGAAAGAAGATGTCTATCTGGCTGACTTCGAACGCGACGAACGATTTGCTTCTAATCTTTCCGCGCTCGGCGTTGGTAGCGACAGTGTTCTCGTGCTCATGCGTCCGCCCGCGCGCACTGCTTTATATCACCGGTTCGAGAACACTTTGTTTGATGAAGCACTGGAGAAAATCCTGAAGACGTCAGGAGTCAAAGTGATCCTTCTGCCGCGTGATGAAACGCAGCGGACCAATTATAACCAGCGCACTGATCAGAATCTGATCATTCCCGAGACACCTCTGCCTGGTGCTGATCTGATCGCATCAAGCGATCTGGTAATTAGTGCCGGTGGCACGATCAATCGCGAAGCCGCCGCGCTTGGTGTGCCGGCAGTCAGCGTTTACGCCGGTCAGTGGGCAGCCGTTGATCAGATGCTGATTGAAGAGGGGCGACTGCGGAGAATCAGGTCAAGAGAGGATGTTGATTCTCTGGTTGTCGCGAAGAAAGGTGACACGGTGAACCGTCGTGCAAACCATGTCAGGAGTGAAGTTGTAAAACTGATCCTCGATTGACAGCCGCTCAAGGTTGGGTGGTGCAGTTTGGAAGGGGGAAAAGCGGGGTTCAACTCGCGTAGGTGCAGTTGGGAAGGGGGCAAGCGGAGCTCAACTCGCGTAGGCGCAGTTAGGAAGGGGCAAGCGGTACATCTATTCAACTTCGTGGGCGACAATGAGCGCGCCCCCCGCTTCTTCTGTTCCTATGATATTGACGATCGAGTGAATTGAGCGGGGGCGCGCTGGTTGTCGCTTCCCAATCTTGAGCACCATGCCCGCTTGCCCCCTTCCCAACTGCACCCATGGGAGTATCGCTTGCTCCCTTCCT